>NZ_JBSGJZ010000010.1:0-268858 GCF_053605825.1 Saccharopolyspora sp. NPDC003752
GCCTTGGGCGCGGTCTCTTTTCGCGGGGGGGGGGGGCGGGGGGGGTCGGTCCGCGCTTCATCGCGGGGGGGTTGGGGGCCAACCCGCCCCCGTCATTGGGGGGGGGGGGCGGTTTCGCGCGAAACCGGCGCTCACCACCCGACCGCGAGCCGGCGATCGTTCGCGGCCGTCACTGCCCATCCAGCAGGTCCACCGGGACTTCTACGTGGCGGGCTCGGAGGAATTCGCCGACCGCCTTGCCGATCGGGTCGACCCGCAGGTTGCTGGAACCGCCGGTGCCCAGCAGTCCACGCAGGACGAAGTGCACCGCGCGGAGGTTGGGGAACTCGTGCCGGACGATCTCCAGGTCCTTCGCCTCCGGCATCAGCCGTCGCAGCTCTTCCGTGCTCAGCAAGCCGCGCAGCCACGGCCAGGCCTTCGGGTCGTCGACCCACAGGCCCACGTTGCTGTTGCCGCCCTTGTCACCGCTGCGCGCGTGCGCGATCCGTCCGAGCGGGACGCGGCGCGTTTCGCCCGCCGGGTTCGGCTCGGGCTCGGGATGCGCAGGCTGGACCGGTTGTTCGGTGGCAGGCGGCGGGACGATCTGGATCCGGGTGCCGTCGTCGAGCACCGTCTCGTGCGGCACGGCGTCCATCGCCAGCAGCGATGGCCAGTAGTCGATGCGCGGCTTGGGCGTCCCGGACTGGCGGGCGGCGCTGTCGGTGTAGAAGCCGGGGATGCTCGACAGGAACAGGCCGCCGAGTCCTTCCGCCAGCTCCTCCAGTGGCGCCCGCTCCGCGGCGGTGGCCATGATGCGCACCTGGACCGTGGCGTCCCACTGCCGTTCCGGGTCCTCCGCCGCGGTGCCGAGGGCGCTCACGTCGAGCTCCGCTTCCGCGCCGTCGAGCAGCGCCTCGGCCTGGGCCCGGATCAGCGCGACCTTCTCGTCGATGTCCAGCCCGGTGGCGTAGAGCGCCGAGACGAGCTGGTGGCCGATCGGGGCGAACACCGCGACCTTGGTCGTGGGCGGCGGCGGGGATCCGGTGGTGCCGGAGAGCTCCACCCGGTCCGGGCCGATCTGCCGCAGCCGCACGGTGTCCAGGTGCGCGGTGACGTCCGGGTTCAGGTAGCGCGGGCCCTGGATCTCGTACACCAGCTGCGCGGTCACGGTGTCCACTGTGACCATTCCGCCGTCGCGGGCGTGCTTGGTGATGATCGCGGTGCCGTCGGCGGCGATCTCGGCGACCGGGAATCCCGGCGCGACCATGCCGGGCACCCGGGTGAACCCGGAGAAGTTGCCGCCGACCGCCTGCGGGCCGCACTCGATGATGTGCCCGGCCACCACCGCGGCGGCGAGTTCGTCCCAGTCGGTGTTGCGCCAGCCGTGCCACCAGGCGGCCGGGCCGACGGTCAGCGAGGCGTCGGTGACGCGCCCGCAGACCACGATGTCGGCGCCTTCGCGCAGTGCGGCCGCGATGCCCCAGCCGCCCAGGTAGGCGTTTGCCGCGATCGGCCGGACTCCCCAGTCCGCCAGCGGTGCGCCGCTGTCGAGGCTCTGCAACGGGTGCCCGGCGGCCTGCAGATCGTCCAATGCGGACAGCACGTTGTCGCCTTCGACGTGCGCGACGCGCAGTCGCACGCCCGCCTCGGCGATCAGCGCCCGCACGGCGTCGGCCAGGCCGGCCGGGTTGAAGCCGCCGGCGTTGACCACGACCCGCGTGCCGCGTTCGGCCAGCGTCGCCAGGTGCGGGCGCAGCTGGTCGAGGAAGTACTCGACGAAGCCCTTCGACGGGTCGCTGCGGTGCCGGGCCGCCAGCATGGCCAGCGTGAACTCGGCGAGGTAGTCGCCGATCAGCACGTCGCACGGATCGCCGGCCACGGCCTCCGCGAAGGCGCTGCGCCGGTCACCGAGGTAGCCGGAGAAGCCTGCGATGCGGATCGCCCGGGTCATGAGTTCCTCCTCTTCCGCGGTCATGAGCGTTCGTTCCGGCGAGAACCGGCATGAACGCTCACGAGAGCTCTTGCACCGCTTGCCAGGCGGCTTCGGCCTGGCGCAGTTCGTTCTTCGCGCGGGCTTCGGCGACGTAGCCGTCGTCGCCCATCACACCTGCCAGGTAGCGGGCCCGCACACCGGCGCTGATGCAGCACGACCGCCACCGCTGGAACGCCACGTAGTACGGCAGGTCCGCTACGTCGCGGCCGGCGAGCGCGACGTAGCGGTCGACCAGCTCCGCGCGGGTGGGGAAGCCCGGTTCGGCGGTGGGGCCGAGGGCGGTCGCGGGAGGCAGTTCGTCGCCCGGCTCCACCCAGGTCGCCAGCAGCCAGCCCAGGTCGGCGAGCGGCTCGCCGAGGGTGGCCAGCTCCCAGTCGAAGACGGCCAGCACCTCGCCGTCCGGCGAGAACGACAGGTTGCCCGGCCGGAAGTCGCCGTGCACGATGCCGGTCTGCTGCCTCGGCACCTTCGCCAGCAGCGCGTCGTGCACCGCGTCCAGCAGCGGCAGGTCCGGCGCGCCGGACTGGTGCACCTGCCGCTGCCAGCGGCGGAGCTGCCGTTCCAGGTAGCCGTCGCGACGCGCGACGTCGCCCAGCCCGACCGAGTCCGGGTCGACGCCGTGCAATGCCGCCATGCACTCCACCGTCGCCAGGCCCGCGCGCCGCCGCGCCGTCGCCGAGAACGACTCCGCCGAATCCGGACCGGCGAGCACGTGGCCGTCGACGAAGCCCATCACGTAGAACTCGGCGCCGGTCACCGACTCGTCGGCGCAGTACGCGAGCGGATCGGGAACCGGCACGCCGGTGCCGTGCAGGGCGGAGATGAACCGCCACTCGCGGCTCATGTCGTGCGCCGTCGTGAGCACGCCGCCGGTGGGCGGGCGGCGCAGGGCGCGCACCGCGCCGTCGGCGTCGACGACGCGGTAGGTCAGGTTCGACCGCCCGCCGGAGACGATCGAGAACGTCACCGGCGGGCGCAGTCCCGGCACGTTCTCGGCCAGCCAGCGCTCGGTGTTCTCCGGCTCGATGCCACGCAGTTCCACGTCAACCTCGCACTACCTAGGCGTTCCAGTGACAGCCGCTTCGAATCAGTCCTTCACGGCGATCTGCTCGCGCAGTTGGCGTTTGAGGACCTTGCCGGTCGGCGTCCGCGGCAGCGCTTCCGCCCGCACCACCACGTGCGCCGGGACCTTGAAGGCCGCCAGCCGCGCCGCCACGTGCGACCGGAGTTCTTCCGGCGACACCGGGGAATGCAGGTTCACCACCGCCGCGACCTCTTCGCCGAGCGTCGGGTGCGGCAGGCCGATGACCGCGACGTCGGCCACCTCCGGGTGCTCGTAGAGGGCCGCTTCGACCTCCGCGCAGTACACGTTCTCGCCGCCGCGGATCACGACGTCCTTGAGCCGGTCCACCACGTACACCCAGTCGTCCTCGACGTAGCCGAGGTCGCCGGTGCGGAACCAGCCGTCGATGAAGGACTCCGCGGTGGCCTGCGGGTTGTTCCAGTAGCCGCGCACGATGTTCGGCCCGCGGAACCACAGCTCGCCGATCTCGCCGGGCGCCGCGTCCTCGGTGGTGGCCGGGTCCACGACGCGCAGGTCCGTGCCCGGCATGCAGCGGCCGACGCTGTTGGAGCGGGCGAGGTAGTCCGCGCCCGCGTTGCCGACCACCGCCGAGGTCGTCTCGGTGAGTCCGTAGCCGTTGGAAGGCGCCACACCTGTGCCGAAGGCGCCGATGCGCTGCACGAGGTCGGGCGGGATCGGCGCGCCGCCCATGTTCACGCCGTCCAGCCCGGCCACCGCGTCGCCCTGCTCGACCAGGTCCCGCATCACGGTCGGCACGCCGGCCGCGCTGGTCAGCCCCTCGGTCTTGATCAGCCGCGCCGCGGCCTCCCGGTCCCACCGGTACATGGTGGCCAGCTTCGCCCCGGCCAGCGTGCCGAAGTACAGCGTGGTGAGGCCGGCGATGTGGAACATCGGGAAGGTCAGCAGCACGCCGGGCTGCGGTCCTTCGCCCAGCGGCGGGAACTCGCCACCGTTGGCCAGCGCCGCCTGAACGCGCCGGTTCACCACCGTGTTCAGCAGGTTCGTGCAGTGGTTGCGGTGCGTGCCGATCGCGCCCTTGGGGCGGCCGGTGGTGCCGGAGGTGTAGAGGATCGTGGCGTCGTCGTCGGGCCCGATCGACACGTCCGGCAGGTCCGCGTCCGCGGGCAGCGATGCCAGCAGCTCCGACCACGCCCGCACGCCCGGCGCCGGATCACCCCCGCGCACCTCGACGACCGGGATGTCGCGGTCCAGCAGGGCGGTTCGCTGCGAGTCGGCGAACACCAGCTTCGCGCCGCAGTCGGTCAGGCCGAAGCGCAGTTCCGCGTCGGTCCACCACGCGTTGAGCGGCACCGCGACGAGCCCGGCCGCCTGGATCGCCCAGAAGATCGGCACCCATTCCGGGTAGTTGCGCATCGCGATCGCCACGCGGTCGCCGGAGACCAGGCCGTACTCCTCGCGGAGGCTGCGCGCCAAGCCCGCCACCAGCCGGTAGTGCTCCGCGTAGGTGCACCGGTAGCCGTCGTAGACGAGGAAGTCCCGCGCGCCGTAGCCCTGGCTGAACAGCGCCACGTCGCGCAGCGTCGTCGGCCCCTTGGCGTACACCCGCATCGGGATGCCGCCGACGTCCTGCGGCACGATCTCGAACTCACCGCCCGGACCGGTGAGCTCCGCGAGCAACCGCCGTCGCTGGTCCTCCGGCACGTCCCCTCCTTGAGTGTCCACAGTGATCTATCAAGCTCCGTAGTTGAGGCGCAGTCCTGGGCAGTGCCATTCGGTGGCGTAGAGGATGCCCCAGCCGGATGAGGTGATGTAGGCGGTGCGCAGGTCCGGGCCGCCGAAGCAGATGTTGGTGACGTGGAAGTCGTGCTTCGGCGGCTTGATCACGTCCTTGAGCTCGCCGTCCGGCGACAGCACGCTGATCCCGCCGGTCACCAGCGTCGCCACGCACACGTTGCCCTCGGAGTCCACGGCGAGCGAGTCCAGCAGCTGGTAGCCCTCGAAGCCGTGCAGCAGCTTGGCCCCTGCCGGTCCCTTGCCACCCCGGCCCAGCTTCCCCGGAGCCTCGACGTCCCAGTACCAGACTCGGCCGGTCGACGTTTCCGCCACGTAGACCCGCGTACCGTCCGGCGACAACCCGACCCCGTTGGCGTCGGCCAGCGGGTAGGCGATCTCCTCGATGCGACTGCCGTCGGCGGTGGCGTAGTACAGCCCGCCGCGGTCGGTCTCGCGCGGGCGGCGCTTGCCGAGATCGGTGAAGTAGAAGCCGCCCTCGGCGTCGAAGACGATGTCGTTGGGGCCGCGCAGGCCGTGGCCGTCCACGGCGGTGTAGAGGTCGGTGACCTCACCGTCCGCGGTGACCCGCTGGATGCGACCGCCGATGTAGTCGTCGGGCTGCATGCCGGGAACGTCGCGACCGCCGATGTCGTGCCACTCGAATCCGCCGTTGTTGCAGACGTACACCGCGCCGTCCGGCCCGATCGCCGCCCCGTTGGGTCCGCCGCCGCAGTCGGCGACCACCGACACGGTGCCGTCCGGCGCGACCCGCGACAGCGTGCCGCGCTTGATCTCCACCAGCAGCACGGAGCCGTCGGCGAGGGCCACCGGCCCCTCCGGGAACTGCAGGCCCGACGCGATCGTCGTCAGCTCGGTCATGAGATTCCTCTCGGGTGCCGCGGATTGGCCACCGCGAGCCGGTCGAGCACCTGCTCCCACACGGCGGCGGCCGTTTCCGGTTGCCAGGGATCGAGTTCGCCGTCGCGGATCGCGCCGGCCAGCGCCGCCCGGTCGGCGAGCCCCATATCCGCGAGCCGGCGCCGGTGCCGCTGTTCCTGCCGCTCCGCCAACGCCAGCTCGCGCTCCACGATGGACAGGGTGTTCGCGGCGACCCGGGACTGGAACCGCATCCTCCCGGTGCTGTCCGGCACGACCTCGTCGCGCAGGAAGTCCGCCACCGCCGCGACGAGTTCCGCCGCCGAAGGCCGCCCGTGCAGATCCGACACCGGTGCCCGGCGCTCCTGCCCGGGACCGGCCGGGCGCGGCACGCCGAGCTCGGCCAGCAGGTCGTGCTCCTGCTCGCAGACGCGCCGGCCGATCGCGGCCAGCTCCATCGACGGCCGCTCGCCGCTGAGGTGCCGTTGCGCCTGCGAGCGGCAGATCACGCCCCACCGCGCGGTGCCGAGGATCTCCCACCAGCGCACCGCATCCGGGTCCGGTCGCCGCCCGGCGATCTCCGCGTAACCGTCGAAGAGTTCTTCCCTGGTGCCGAATCCGCCGACCGGCAGCGGCGATCCGAACCGCCAGGCGTTGACGCACAGCCAGCCCAGGTCCTCCATCGGATCGCCGAGGTGCACCAGCTCCCAGTCCAGCACCGCCCGCAGCCCGTCCGGACCGACGATCAGGTTCCCGTTGCGGAAATCGCCGTGCACCAACGTTCTTCCGGTGTCGGGTGGCCGGTTCGCGCGCAGCCAGCGGAACGCGATCTCGACCGCGGGCAGCGGCTCGCCGAGCTCCTCGTAGGTCGCCACGAGCTGGTCGAGCGGGTCGGCCGACGGCAGGTCCGGCGCGGGAACGCGGTGGATCAGCGCCGCTGTCCGGCCGAGTTCGCGGGCCAGTTTCCCGCGTGCTGCGGCGAATTCCGGCTCGCGCAGCAGGCGCCGGGGAATCGACTCGCCGTCGACGTGTTCGGTGAGCACGTACGGCGAGCCGAGGATCGCGGCGTCGGTGCTGTGGTCCACCAGCAGTGGCACCGGAACGCCCGCGGCCCGCGCCGCTTCCAGCACCACCGCCTCGCGCGCCATGCCCTCCGGACGCGCCGCGCCGACCGGGTCGCGCCGCAGCACCAGCCGCCGGGCTCCCCCGTCGAGCTCGACGAACCACGTCTCGCGACTCGCCCCGCCGCTGGCCTGCGCCAGCCCGGTCACCTCGACCGGGCGGCCGAGCACCCCGGGCAGGCGACGCGCGAGCCCGTCCAGCGGCTCCGCCGCGCTCACCGGCGCCGCCCCGGCCCGGCGAAGCCGAACAGGTATCCGGCGACCTTCCGCTTCTGCACCTCTTCGGAACCTTCGGTGATCCGGTAGCGGCGGTGGTGCCGGTAGATGTGCTCGAACGGGGTGTGCCGGGTGTAGCCGAGCCCGCCGTGCACCTGCATCGCCTGGTCGGCCGCCTCGCACACCAGCCGGTTGGCGCGGAAGTTGCACATCGACACCCGGTCGCTGATCTCGAAGTGCGGCCTGCGGTCCAGCTCCCAGGCGGTCTTGCGCACCAGGCCGCGCAGCAGCTCGGCGTCGGTCTGCAGCTCCACCAGCGGCCACTGGATGGCCTGCCGGTTGGCCAGCGGCTGCCCGAAGGTGACCCGCTCGCGGGCGTATTCGACGCTGCGGTCGATGCAGTACTGGGCCGCGCCGACGCCCGAGGCCGCCTGCCTGATCCGGTTCTCGTGCACGAAGTGCTGCGCCAGTGCGAGCCCGCCGCCGACCTCGCCGAACACCGCCGAGTCCGGCACCCGCACGTCGCGCAGGGTCACCTCGGCGTGGTCGGTGGGCATGTTGAAGGTCCACCAGTGGAAGTCGACGGAGAAGCCCGGCGCGTCGGTGGGCACGATGAACGCGGTGATGCCGGTGGCCTGGCCGGGCTCGCCGGAGGTGCGGGCGAAGACGATGTCGTGGGTCGCGGAGTGCATCCCGGAGTTGAACCGCTTGGCGCCGTTGATGATCCAGTCGCCGCCCGAGCGGACCGCGGTGGTCTCCAGCCAGGTGGCGTCGCTGCCGTGATCGGGTTCGGTGAGGCCGAACGCGAGCCGCTTGCGGCGCGCCAGCACGGGTTGGAGGAATTCCTCGCGCTGCTCCGGGGTTCCGAACGCCAGCAGCATGTGCACGACCGGGAAGTTGCCCACCACCGACGACTCGTTCTGCAGGTCGTTGTGCAGGCCGAGGCCCTTCGCGGCGAGGTGCTCGCGGATCACGGCCATGTCGAAGTTGGTGCCGTCCGAACCGCCCACCTCCGCGGGCAGCCCGTAGCGCAGCCAGCCCGCCCGGTCGGCGCGGCGGAACATCTCGCCGAGCAATTCCTCCCACTCCCGGCGCGGCGTGCCGCCCGCTTCGAAGTCGGTGCGGGCGAATTCCCGGCGGTGGTCGAAGAACCGCTCGTTGTCGTCCTGCTCCTGCAGCGGGCGGATCTCGGAGTCGATGAACGCGTCGAGCGCGGCGAGGCGGCTGACCAGCTCGGCAGGGAGAGCGAAGTCCATGCGTTCTCCTCACGTGTCCATCGGAATGCGGCGGGGATCACTTCGCACCGTCGCCGGTTCTCGCGGCGTCGTCCGGTGAGGACGGCCCCGATGCCGCGAACGTGCGCAGGCCGGGGATCCCGCGGGGGCCGCAAGCCCGTTCTGAAATCACCTCTTTAACGCTCGTTCAGTGACCCTAGACACGGCGCGGCCGGTAGCACAAGAGGACGAACGAGGGCGTTCTTGACGTCCCGCTCGACCGCGCCATAGCGTGCGGAAATCCCTGGTGCGCAAGGCGTAGTGCCCGCACCGGTTCCAGTGCTCTCAGGAGGGTTCGTGACGACAACGGCCGAGCAACGGGTCAGCTGCACCATCACCGACGGCGTGGCGGACGTGCGGCTGAACCGACCGGACAAGCTCAACGCGCTCGACCAGGCCATGTTCGACGCCCTGGTCACGACCGGGCTGCGGCTGCGCGACGACGACGGCGTGCGGGCCGTGGTGCTCTCCGGGGAGGGCCGGGCCTTCTGCGCCGGCCTGGACTTCGCCAACTTCCAGCAGATGGCCGACGACAGCGGCCGGCTTCCCGACCGCAAGTCCGTCACCACCGAACCGGTCGGCCCGGCGAAGGCGCGCGGTCAGCAGGCGGCGCACGTGTGGGCGACGCTGCCGGTGCCGGTGATCGCGGCGGTGCACGGCGTGGCGTTCGGCGGCGGCCTGCAGGTGGCGCTGGGCGCGGACATCCGGCTCGTGGCGCCGGACGCGAAGCTGTCGGTGATGGAGATCAAGTGGGGAATCGCGCCGGACATGACCGGCACCCAGCTGCTCCCGGAACTCGTGGGCCGCGACGTCGCCAAGGAGCTGACCTACACCGGCCGCGTCATCAGCGGCGAGGAAGCCGCCGCGCTGGGCCTGTGCACCCGGGTCGAAGCCGACCCGCTGACCGCGGCCCTCGCCCTGGCGGCCGAGATCGCCACCAAGAGCCCGGAAGCGATCCGCTACTCCAAGCAGCTCCTCGACATGGCGGGCCGCGTGAGCCTCGCCGAGGGCTTCGAGGCGGAGCAGACGGCGATCAAGGCCCTGATCGGCAGCCCGAACCAGGTCGAAGCGGTCAAATCGAACCTCGAGAAGCGCGCCCCGAACTTCGCCGACCCCACCACCTGACCCCGACGCGCCGCAGTTTCAATTGAAACTGCGGACCACGACAGGGGACGTCGTGCAGTTTCAATTGAAACTGTGCCTGAGCACGGGGAGACCGGACCACAGTTTCAATTGAAACCGGTGTCCGGTGTCCGGTGTCCGGGACCGCTGGGAGGGACAGTTTCAATTGAAACTGCGGCGGGGGGTCAGATGCCGTCGGGGCGCCTGGGCCAGGGCGGGATGAAGTCCGGGTAGTCCTGGCTGACCTTGAGCGGGAACTCGGCCGGGCGCTTGGCCAGGAACGACGCGACGCCCTCGGCCGCGTCTGCGCCCGCGCCGAGGTGGTTGATGCCCTTGGAATCCAGGCGGTGCGCCTCCCACGGCGAGTCCGCGCTGAGCATGCCCCACAGCAGCTGGCGGGCCACCGCCACCGAAACGCCCGAGGTGTTGTCGGCGACCTCGCGGGCGATCGCCCGGGCCGTCGGGAGCAGCTCGTCGTCGGGGACCACGCGGGAGACCAGGCGACCCGCCAGCGCCTCCTCGGCACCGAAGACCCGGCCGGTGGCCACCCACTCCATCGCCTGCGAGATGCCGACGACGCGCGGCAGGAACCACGTGGAGGCCGCCTCCGGAAGGATGCCGCGGCGAGCGAAGACCAGGCCGAACTTCGCCGACTCGGCGGCCAGCCGGATGTCCATCGGCAGCGTCATGGTCACGCCCACCCCGACCGCCGGGCCGTTGAACGCCGCGATCACCGGCTTGCGCGACGCCGCGATGCGCAGCGCCACCGTGCCGCCGCCGTCGCGCGGCACACCGCCGATCTCCCCGGCCGCCCACCGGTCCTTCGCGCGTTCGGCGTCGGCATCGGCGTTGAAGGTGTCCGAGCCGGAGCTGAGGTCCGCACCGGCGCAGAAGCCGCGGCCCGCGCCCGTGACGATCACCGCGCGCACCGAGTCGTCGGCGTCGGTGGTGTCGAAGGCGTCGATCAGCTCGGCGCGCATGACGTGCGTGAAGGCGTTGAGCTTGTCCGGCCGGTTCAGCGTGATGGTCGCGATGCCGTCGGCGGCCTCGTAGGCGATCTGCTGGTAGCTCATCGCACCATCCACTCGCCGGTGAACACCGCTTCCACCTTGTTCACGAACGCCTCCCGCGCGGCCGGGCCGTCCGCCGTGGCGAAGTTGACGACCTGGGCGCGGGCCTCGTTCTCCAGCGCCTCCCGGAAGCTCTGGTGCGCGCCGGCGTGCAGCATGTCCTTGCTCTGCGCCATCGCGATCGGCGGGCCCTGCGCCAGCCGCCCGGCGACGTCGGCGACGAACTCGTCGAGCTCGTGGTCCTCCTTGATCCAGGTGACCAGCCCGAGTTCCAGGGCCTCCTTCGCACCGATGATCTCGCCGAGCAGCGCGAGCCGCTTCGCCTGCTGCATCCCGACGATCCGCGGCAGCAACCAGGAGCCGCCGAAGTCCAGCGACAGGCCGCGCTTGGCGAAGATCTGCGAGAACCGCGCATCCGGCGTGGAGACCACCAGGTCGCAGCCCAGCGCCAGGTTCCAGCCCGCGCCGACGGCGACGCCGCGCACCTTCGCCACCACCGGCTTGGGCAGTTCGTACAGCGACAGCGCGACATCGTTGATGCCGTGCATCCGGCGCAGCGGGTGCTGCGAGCCGCGGTCGGTGCTGAGGTCCGCGCCGGCGCAGAAATCACCGCCCTCGCCGGTGAGCACCACGGCTCGCACGCTGTCCTCGGTCGCCGCGTGCTTGAGCGCCTTCTGCAACGCCAGCCAGGTCTGCCCGTCGATGGCGTTCTTCCGGCGGGGCCGGTTGATCGTCACCGTCAGCACGGGGCCGTCCTGGGCCAGCAGAACCGTGTCACCGTCCATTGTGCTCACACGTTCCCATCGTTTCGCGTGCGGCGGCGCGACCCGCCAGCCGTGTATCGTTCGTTAAGTTAGCATCCGGTGGCATCAGCTCCCAAGCATCGATCGGCGCTTGAAAACCACGCGGCGCAATGGAAAAGTCGAGGCTCGGGCGCCTCGGCGCGCGCCGAGATCCGACCCCGGCGGGGAAGGGGAACGATGGCCATCAACGACGATGACGACTTCCTGCGCGCGGCGATAGACGAGGCCGAGATCCCGGCACTGCTGCCCGCGCTGGCCCAGCTGACCGGAGACCTGTCGCTGCTGCGCGACGACCTGCGACCCGACCCGACCGACCGGTTCAGCCCGCAGGGCGCGCTCGGCGACGAGCAGCTGGCCGCCGCCCGCGAGCTCGCGCTGCGCGCGCTGGCCGGCTGGCGCGACCGGGGCTGCCCGGCGGCTCCGGAACTCGCCGACGACCAGGTCCGCCGGCTCATCGAGTTCTCCACCAGCGGCGCATTGGACGGCTATCTGCCGCTGCTGGTGGAGGAACTGGCCCACGACGGCGACCCGGGCCGGCCCGACTGGACGAAGGCCGAGCTCGCCGCCGACGCGCCGCTGCACGTGGTGATCATCGGCGCCGGGATGTCCGGGCTGGCCGCCGCGCACCGGCTGCGGCAGGCCGGGGTTCCGTTCGAGATCCTCGAGAAGAACTCCGACGTCGGCGGCACCTGGCTGGAGAACACCTACCCGGGTTGCCGGGTCGACGTCACCAACCACCTCTACAGCTTCTCCTTCACCGGCAACCACGACTGGCCCGGGCACTTCTCCACCCAGCGGGCGCTGCTGGACTACTTCCGTGACTTCGCCGACGAGCAGGACCTCAAGCGGCACATCCGGTTCGGCACCGAGGTCGTGGCGGCGGAGTACGTCGAGGCCGAGCACTGCTGGGAGCTGGAAGTCCGCGACGCAGGAGGCTCGCGGCGGCTGCGGGCGCAGGCGGTGATCAGCGCCGTCGGCCAGCTCAACCGGCCCAGCTACCCCAAGATCAGCGGCCTGGCCGACTTCGCCGGACCCAGCTTCCACTCCGCCCGCTGGGACCACGACGTCGACCTGACCGGCAAGCGCGTCGCGGTGATCGGCACCGGCGCCAGCGCCGTGCAGTTCGTGCCGATCATCGCCGAGCAGGCCGCCGAAGTGCACCTCTTCCAGCGCACCCCGCCGTGGCTGGTGCCCACCCCGGACTACCACGACCCGGTGCAGCCGGGCTTGCGATGGCTGCTGCGCAACGTGCCGCACTACGCCCGGTGGTACCGGTTCTGGCTGTTCTGCCGCTCCGCGGAGGGCGTCCTCCCGGCCGTAGCGGTCGATCCGGACTGGACCGGCGATCCGCGCTCGGTGTCCGCGCGCAACGAGGAACTCCGGCAGCTCCTGGTCGCCTACCTCGAGATGAGCCTGCCCGACGATCCCGAACTGGTCCGCAAGGTCACCCCGCAGTACCCGCCAGCGGCGAAGCGGATGCTGCGCGACAACGGCACCTGGCCTGCGACGCTGCGGCGGGAAGACGTGCACCTGGTGACCGAGCCGATCCGGGAGGTGACCGCGACGGGCGTGCGCACCGCCGACGGGCGGCAGCACGACGCCGACGTGCTGATCCTGGCCACCGGATTCCAGGCGTCGAACTTCCTGACGCCGATGCGGGTCACCGGCCGCGACGGCGTCGACCTGCACCAACGATGGGGCGGCGACGCCCGCGCCTACCTGGGGATCACGGTGCCGGAGTTCCCGAACTTCTTCATGATCTACGGGCCGAACACCAACATCGTGGTCAACGGCAGCATCATCTTCTTCTCCGAGTGCGCGGTGAACTACATCGTCGGCTGCCTGCGCCTGCTGCTGGAGCGCGGCTCGGCGGCGCTCGAATGCCGCGCGGAGGTGCACGACGGGTTCAACGCCGACGTCGACCGCGCCAACCTGCTGATGAGCTGGGGTAAGTCCACAGTGCACAGCTGGTACAAGAACGAGCACGGCCGGGTGGCGCAGAACTGGCCGTTCTCCCTGATGGAGTACTGGAAGCGCACGAAGCGGCCCGACCCGGCCGACTTCCTGCTGCGCGGCGGAGAAAGCGAGTGAGCATGTCCGAAGTGGAGTACCGGCAGGCGCGGTTCTCGGCACCGGCCGGATCCACCGATGTCCTGCTGATCCGGCACGGCGAATCCGAACCGGCGCGGCCGGGCCGGTCGTTCCCGCTGGTCGACGGCCAGGGCGACCCGGAGCTGGCGCCGGCGGGCCGGGAGCACGCCGAGCGGGTCGCGGGGCGCCTGGCCGGCGAGGACCTCGACGCGATCTACGTGACCACGCTGCGGCGAACGGTCCAGACGGCGGCGCCGCTGGCCGCCCGCCTCGGCCTGACGCCGCGGGTCGAGCCCGGCCTGCGCGAAGTGCACTTGGGCGACTGGGAAGGCGGGCTGTTCCGGCAGAAGGTCGCGCAGAACGACCCGGTGATCCAGAAGATGCACGCCGAGCAGCGCTGGGACGTCATCCCGGGCGCGGAATCCACCGAGGACCTGGCCGCCCGGGTGCGCGATGCGGTCGAACGCCTGGCCGCCGCGCACCCGGACCAGCGCATCGCGGTGTTCACCCACGGCGGGGTCATCGGCCAGGTGATCGCCATGGCGGCGGGCTCCCGCCCGATGGCGTTCCTGGGCGCGAACAACGGCTCGATCTCGCAGATCGTGGTGACCGGGGACCGCTGGATCATCCGCCGCTTCAACGATTCGGCCCACCTCGACGAAGGCCTGAACAAGGCCGCCGGCGCCCTGAGCTGACACCCGTGGGTCTTCTGGCCAGCGCTGCCCGGAAGACCCACGACCCGATCCCTGCGGCAAGCTCACGGCACCGGTGTCCGCTGCGCTGCCACGGCGGTGCGAGCCCTGCGGCGCGCACAGCATCGTCAGCGCGGCGGTGACGGCGATTGCGCGCCGTGCACCGCATTCCCCTGCCCAAGGCGGGCAACGTAGACGGTGTTGGCGGATTTCCCACCCCCATATGGATTGTCGAAGTCCACCACGTGGGCTTCGGCGGTCGCGAAGACCGCGGCGAGTGTCGAGGCGAAATCCTCGTCCGGCGGATCATCGGACCACAGCGCGAACACCCCGCCCGGTCGAAGGTGCCGGGCGAGTCGCTGCAGCCCTTCGACGGTGTAGAACGAGGCGTGGCCGGGGTCCAGGACGTGACGGGGCGAGTGGTCGATGTCGACGAGGATCGCGTGGAACCGCCGACCGGGCACATCCGGGTCGAACCCCGCAGCCGCACGGGCCATGTCGAAGAAATCACCGTGCACGAAACGATTTCGCGGGTCGCCGGACAGCGACTCGCCCAACGGCAGCAGCCGGCGCCGGTGCCACTCGATCACCTCGCCCAGGCCTTCGACAACGGTCAGCGAGCGCACGCGCGTATCCGCCAGCGCGGCCCACGCCGTGTAGCCGAGTCCGAGCCCACCGACCACGACGTCGAGACCGGTGTCCGGCAACTCGGCCAGACCCAGCCTCGCGAGCTCGACCTCGGCGACCGTGAACAGGCTCGACATCAGGTACTCGTCGTCGAGCTTGACCTCGTAGACGTCCGCTTCGAGCAGCGGATCCCGTCGGCGCCGCAGGCTGATCACGCCGATCGGCGTCTCCCGCCAGTCGATTTCCTCGAAGCGAAAGCTCAATTCCGCCATCCAATCCGGGTCGTCTTCTCGCTGCACCATGCCACGGCACGCGATCACCGGGCCACGTCCACCGCCCGGTCGGACGCGTGGCAGCCGACGTGGCCCGGCTCCGATCACGCGGGCTGCATGGCTTGCGGCGTCATCTGACGGCACATGCCGGCACACCGCGTCATCATGTCCGCCAACTCGGACATCTCCCGGCTTTCCATCCGCCTGCACGCCTCGGCGCTCATCTCGCACATGTCCGCGCACATCCCGCACATCCGCACGCACATCTGCACCATGTCCGAACTGGCTTTCGCCATGCTCGAACAGCGCATCATCATGTCCGCGCACATGCGACACATGTCCGCGCAGGACATCATCATCATGCTCATCTGCATGGCGGACTCGCTGTGGATCTCCATGCAGCGGGACAGCATCTGCTCGCACATGTCGTGGCACTTGTTGCACGTTTCGATGCATTGCTGCATTTCGGTGCTCATCTGCCGTGTCATCCGTGAACCTCCAACGATCTCCGATCCGATCGAGGGGCGAACCGACGCGGGCGCGCTCCGGTTAGCGCCCCAAGGAGCTCTGCGTACCCCTGACCAGGCAAGATCGCACGTCGTGGCTACGAGATCAGGCTCCGACCGCGAGTTGCGGTCACCCGTGTCCGCCGACGGTCATCGCGGTCCTCCCGAAGCGCCACGGCAGGACGGAACACGCACGTGCGCACATTCGTCCCGAACGCACGCACGTGCCTTGAGCAGCGGAAAGCTACTTCAGGCCCAAGGAGCGGATGGCCGCCGCGGGGTCGCCCTGGGTCATCAGGGCGATCGCCGGGGTGGTGACCCCGTTGGCCATGTACTGCTGGATCCGCTCCCGGCAGTGCGCCGCCGGGCCGTGGACCACCAGGTCGTCGACCACGCTGTCCGGGATCGCCGCCAGCGCCGCCTTCCGGTCTCCCGACTCCCACGCCTGCCACATCGGCTTGAGCTCCTCGCGCCCCAGCCACTCGTGGAACGCCCGGTACACCGGCACGTTCATGTACGCCGCGATCTGCCGCCGGGCCACGCCGCGCGCCGTGTCCGCGTCGGTGTCGGGCATGACGAAGATCCGCGCCACGATCTCCTTGTCCGGCCCGCCCTCGTGCACGTGCGGGACCACGGTGCGCACGTCGTCGGCGGACAGCCAGTTGATGATCGCCCCGTCGGCCTCCCGGCCCGCCAGCCGCAGCATGCCCGGCCGCAGCGCGGCGACCAGCAGCGGCGGTGGCGGATCGGCGACGACGCCCGCGGTGAAGCCCTGCACCTGGAACGTGTCGTAGTTCTCGGTGACCTTCTCGCCGCGCAGCGCCTTGCGCAGGAACCGCAGCGTGTCGCGCACCCGCTTGTAGGGCTCCTCGAACGGAATGCCGTTCCAGCGCTGCACGATCACGTTCGACGACGTGCCGATGCCCAGCGCGAACCGGCCCGGCGCGGCCGCCGCCAGCGTCGCCGCGCTCATCGCCAGCGTCGCCGGGCCGCGGGTGTAGACCGGGACGATCGCGGTGCCCAGTCGCAGCTCCGGCGCCCACGCACTGGCCAGCGCCAGCGGGGTGAACGCGTCGGTTCCGTTCGCTTCCGCCGACCACACGTCGGTGTAGCCCAGGTCCGGGAGTTCGGTGATCAGCTCCCGCTGGTCGACCAGCGGCAGCCCCTGGAACGGGACCGTGATGCCCCAACGTCGTTCCACGACAATCCCTTTCGTCGTTGCGTCACGGACGCGCGTAGCGCGCCTTGAGCTTGCCCTTGACCAGCTTCCCCGTCGGTGTTCGCGGGAGCTCGTCGAGGAAGTCCACGCTGCGCGGCGCCTTGTAGTGCGCCACCCGCTCCCGGGCGTAGGCGAGGATCTCCCGCTCCAGCTCCGGTCCGGGCTCGGCGCCCGGAGCCGGCTGCACCACCGCCTTGACCGACTCGCCCATCTCGTCGTCGGGCACCCCGAACACCGCGACGTCGAGGATGGCCGGGTGCAGCGCCAGCACGTTCTCCACCTCCTGCGGGTAGATGTTCACCCCGCCGGAGATGATCATGAACGCCTTGCGGTCGGTGAGGAACAGGAAGCCGTCCTCGTCGAGGTAGCCGAGATCGCCCATGGTGGCCCAGTTCTCGTGCTCGGCGTGCTTCACCGACCGGGTCTTCTCCCGGTCCCCCAGGTATTCGAAGGTGATCTCGTCCCGCTGGAAGTAGATGCCGCCGACCTCGCCGGGCGGCAGCAGCCGGCCGTCGTCGTCACAGATCCGGACCTCGCCGAGCACCGCGACGCCCACCGAGCCGGGTTTCTCCAGCCACCGCGCGGAATCGATCATCGTCATGCCGATGCCCTCGGTGGAGGCGTAGTACTCGATCAGGACCGGGCCCCACCAGTCGATCATCTGCCGCTTGACGTCGACCGGGCACGGCGCGGCGGCGTGCACCGCGACCCGGTGCGTGGAGAGGTCGTAGCGCCGCCGGACCTCCGGATCGAGCTTGAGCATCCGGACGAACATGGTCGGCACCCACTGGCTGTGCGTGATGCCGTAGCGCTCGATGGCCTGCAGAGCGCCTTCGGCGTCGAAGCGCTCCATCATCACCACCGTCCCGCCGAGCGCGTGCACCGAAGCGCAGTACCGCAGCGGCGCCGCGTGGTACACCGGCGCGGGCGAGAGGTAGACGGAGTTCTCGTCGAATCCGTAGACGCCGCGCAGGAGTTCGACGAGCGTGTCGCCGGGCTCGTGCACCTGCCGGTCCGGCAGGTTCGGCTTGATCCCCTTGGGGCGCCCGGTGGTTCCGGAGGAGTACAGCAGGTCCGCGCCGCGCGGCTGCACCGCGGGCACCTCGTCGGACGCGGCGGCCAGGGCCTTCTCGTAGTCCTCGTAGCCGGGCACCGGGCCGCCGTAAGCCATCCGCACGCGCACCTCGGGTACCAGGTCCGCCACGTTCGCCGCGAGCTCGCCCAAGGCGGCCGAGACCACCAGCGCGCTGGCGCCGGAATCGTTGACTATGTATGCGATCTCGTCGGATTGCAGGTGGTTGTTGACCGCGCACACGTACAGCCCGGAACGCACCGCAGCCCAGTAGACCTCGTAGGCGTGGACCGAGTTGTCGGTGAGCAGCGCGACCACGTCGCCCTTGGCCAGCCCGGCGGCGCGCAGCAGGTTCGCCAGCCGCAGGGATCGGTCGTCGAGTTCGCCGTAGGTCAGCCGCTGCCCCGAGCCGGCCATGATCAGCGCCGGCTTGTCGGGGTTCGCGGCGGCGTGGATTCCTGGGAACATGCGGCTCCTCCTCGAACCTCATGCGACGGTCACACGATGCGCTCCAGCTCTCCGAACAGCCGCTTGTTCTGCTCGGCGTTGGGCACCACAAAGGCGCCTTCGGCTTCCACCAGCACGGTGTCGGGATCTTCGGCGGTGCTGATCGTGGCGACCGAGTTCGTCCACCGCCCGTCGAGCTGGACCACGCGGCCGACGATGCGCAGCGGCGCCTTCAGCGGCACCGGCCGCCGGTAGCGGAGCGCCAGCTTCACGGTCATGCCGGGCTTGCCGTTCGCGGCGTGCGCGTGCCCGAGGATCTGGTCCAGCAGCATCGCGCTGATGCCGCCGTGCACGTAGCTGGGCGGGCCCTCGTAGGCCAGGCCGAGTTCGCAGGTGCCGATCGCGACGCCGTCGACGATCTCCACCCGCATCGGCGGCGCGATCGGATTGCCCGGCCCGGCGGCCGGGCTGTACATCCGGCGGGGCCGCCGCCCGTCGTCCACAGTGGCCAGTTGGCCGCGTTCGCGGCGCGCGGCGGCCAGCGCCGGCGCCAGGGCGCGGACCTGTTGCGCGGTCTCGACCAGCGTCTCGGTGTCGACCTCCGTGGACACCGCGGCGTCGATCAGCTCGCGCACCGCGGCACCGAGCTCACGAACCGCTTGCCGGCGCTCCTGCAGGTCGGTTTCGGCGTCGTGCGACAAGGCGCTCACTCACCTCGCCAAACCGGCGCGCGCTTCTCGGCGAACGCCAGCGCGCCTTCCTGGGCGTCCGCGGACTTGAACACCGGCGCGCTGATCTCGGCCTGGTTCGCGAATGCCTCCGCGTCGGTCCAGCGGACCGCCCCGGCCACGATCTGCTTGGTGGCGCGGACGGCCAGCGGGCCGTTGACGGCCACCCGGGCGGCCAGCGCCTTCGCCCCGGCCAGCGCGCCGCCGGGCTCGGTGAGCTCGTTGACCAGGCCGTGCGCGTGGGCGACCTCGGCGGTCAGCGGGTCACCGGTCAGCGCGACCTGCATGGCCAGCTGGTACGGCAGCGTCTTCGGCAGCCGCAGCAGGCCGCCCGCGGCCGCGACCAGGCCGCGCTTGACCTCGGGCAGGCCGAACTTCGCCTCGCGGGAGGCGACGATCAGGTCGCAGGCCAGCGCCAGCTCGCAGCCGCCGGCCAGGGCCCAGCCCTCGACGGCCGCGATCAGCGGCTTCGACGGCGGGCGTTCGGTGACCCCGCCGAAGCCGCGGCCGGGGATCGACGGCCGCTCGCCGCGGGTGAAGGCCTTGAGGTCCATGCCCGCGCAGAAGGTGCCGCCCGCGCCGGTGAGGATGCCGATCACCGCGTCCGACCGCTCCTCTAGCTCGTCGATCGCGGCGGCCAGCCCCTCGGCCACGGTGCGGTTCACCGCGTTGCGGGCTTCGGGCCGGTTGATCGTGATCACGGCGACGCCATCGGCGATCTCGGTCAGGACGCTGTCACCCACGCTGTCTCCTCCGGTTAGGCAAAGAGCGGCCTCCAGTTTTACCCGCCCGCCACCGGCAGTCCAGACCGACCGTCCGGTCTGACGCAGATCGAGCGCCGCACAGACCCATAGCCACGACCAATAGCACCCGCTTACGCACTTCGTCTTTCTCCACGCACGCAACTCGCACTGCCGCGGGTTCTCAGAAGTCTTCTCGGGAGGACAGCCCCAGCGCCGCGTATTGGACATGCACAAGTCGGGGATCCCGGACCGAGAAGGCTTCTGCAACTCCCGCAGGGGGCCGCCACCCGCACCGGCACTCAAAACGACCAGAGAACCGCTTATCCTGCGGTGATGGATCTGCGGTTGGTCGAGTACTTCGTGGCGGTCATCGACCACGGCAGCGTCACCAAGGCCGCGCAGGCCCTCTACATCGCGCAACCGTCGCTGTCGCAGGCGATCCGGAGCCTGGAGCGGCAGCTCGGGGTGCAGCTGTTCCACCGCACCGGCCGCCAGCTGGTGCTCAGCCCCGATGGCGAGGCGTTCGTCGAACCGGCCCGCCGCATCCTCCGGGACGTCGACCGGGCTCGCAGCGCGGTGCACGACGTGCGCGCGATGGGCAGCGGGCAGCTGGACATCGCGGCCCTGGCCACGCTGGCGGCGCACCCGCTGCCGGAGCTGGCCGGCGAGTTCCAGCGGCGCTATCCCGGGGTGCTGCTCAACGTCATCGACCCCGGCGGATCGGCCCGCGTCGTGGACGAGGTGCGGCGCGGCAACGCCGAGCTCGGCCTCACCAAGCTGCCGCCGCAGAACTCGTCGCTGCGGTCCCGCGAGCTGTGCACGCAGGAGATCGTGCTGGTGCTGCCGCCCGAGCTGGCCGACCGGCTGCCGGACCCGGTGCCGCTGGAGGCGGTCGCCGGCATCCCGCTGGTCCTGGAGTTCACCGACAGCACCACCCGCACCATCGTCGACGACGTCCTGGATCCGGCCGTGCAGACGGTCGCGGTGGAATGCGCGAACCGGCAAGCGGTCTGGGACCTGGTCTCGCACGGCGCCGGTGCCACGTTCCTCCCCCGCCACCTCGCCGAAACGGAGCTCGAAGGCGTGGTGCTGCGCTCCACCGCGCCGGAGACCTGGCGCAGCGTCGGGTTCGTGCACCGCCCGGGGCCGCTGTCCCCGGCGGCCGAAGCATTCCTGGAAATCGCCGGGATAGACGTTTCCGCTGGTCGGTGACCGTGCGTGCTTTGTGTCGCCATAGCAGCACAAAACGCGCACGGGCCTGCGGAAACGCTGTTCGGGGCCGTGCGATCAGCGCGGGATGCGGGCCATCCGGAGGAACGCCCGACCCGCCGGCGACAGCACCGCCGGGTCGTAGAGCACGCCGTACGGGAGGCTGATCGGCGGGTCGATCGCGCGCACCAGCGCACCGCGCGCCGCGGCCTGCTCCGCCATCGGCCGCGCCAGTATCGTGCCGCCGACACCCGCCAGCACGAACGGCAGCATGGACTCCCGGTGCTGCACGATCGCCGAGGGCCGGGTGCGCTTCCGGGCCGCGCTGAGGGCCTTCTCGATGGCGGTGCGGCCGGTGCTCTTGGGCACGATCACCAGCGGCAGGTCCGGCAGTTCGGTCAGCGGCAGCGGGTCGCGCTCGGGCACCGCGGTGCCCGGCGGGAACACCAGCCAGTACTCGTGGCAGCCGAGCTCCTCCACCTGCAGATCCGAGGAGGAGACCGGGAGGTTGGTGAACACGATCTCGCAGTGGCCCTCGCGGATCAGCGCCACGGCGCCTTCCTCGTCGCGGAGGTCGGCCAGCCGCAGCGAGACGTTCGGGTAGCGCTTCCGGAACCGGCCGACCAGCTGCGCGACCGGGTGCACGGCCAGCGGAGCGGCCACGTGGATGTCGAGCCGCCCGCGCGGCAGCCCCGCGGCGTCGACCATGGTCGCCTCGGCGGCGACGACATCGCGGAGGATCTGCCGCGCCGGGCCGACGAACGCCTGCCCGGCCGAGGTCAGCACCATGCCGCGGCCGATGCGGTGGAACAGGTCGACCCCGAGTTCCCGCTCCAGCCCGCGGATCGCCTGCGAGACGGTGGGTTGCGCCAGTTGCAGGGCGCTCGCCGCGGCGTTGATGCCCTTGTGATCGACGACCGCCAGGAAGTACTCCACCTGGTGCAGTTCCACCCGGGCAGCTTAATTGTTAATGCGACGTGAACACCGGGGTGTGTCCTGTGCCACTCCTGCCCGGCGCCCGGCTGTTCAGTCGGCTGCGAACGCGCTCGGGTCGGCGGGGACTTCGAAGACGATCTCCAGGCCGTCCTCGTCGTCCCACTGCTCGCCGACCTCGGCGAAGCCGAATCCGGCGATCGTGGCCAGCGAAGCCGCGTTGTCCGGGGCGATCGTCGCCCGCACCGTCTCGACCTCCGGTTCGGCCGCCGCCCGGCGCAGCAGCTCGACCAGCATGGCCCGCGCGTATCCGCGGCGCCGGAACTCCGGCGCGACGGAATAGCCGATCTCCACCATGCCAACCTCATCCGGCGGCCCGTGGAACCCGCAGTGCCCGACGACCGAGCCGTCCGCCCCGACCACCGCGAAGCGCACCATCCAGCGCGCCCGGGCCGGATCCGCCGCCATCTGGCCGAGCCGCATCCGCCAGAGCCACTTCGCCCGGTCCGTCACGAAGTACTCGGACAGCGCGACACCGGCCGCGAGGCCGGCGGCGGGCAGGTCTCCGGCCAGCAACGCCGACATCGACCTGTCCGCCAGCTCGACGAAGCGCACGCGCTGCTGCGCGGCCGGAAGCGGCTCGCGCCGGTCGGTTCGCTCGGTCACCGCCCGATGATCCCGGGGCGAGCCGCCCGGCGTCCAACGAATTGATCCGCGCCCGGCCTCACAGCCCCAGCGACTTGGCGATGATCGTCTTCATCACCTCGGTGGTGCCGCCGAAGATGCGGGTCACCCGGGCATCGGCGTACATGCGGGCGATCGGGTACTCCAGCATGTAGCCGTAGCCGCCGTGCAGCTGCAGGCAGCGGTCGATCACCCTGGACTGCAGTTCCGTGCAGTACACCTTGACCTTCGCCGCGTCCGCCGCGCTGAGCTCGCCGGCGTCGTGCTCGTCCAGCGCGCGCTCCAGCATCGCCCGCCCGGCCTCGATCTCCACCTCGCACCCGGCGAGCTCGAACTTGCTGTTCTGGAAGCTGGCCACCGGCTTGCCGAAGACCTTGCGCTCCTTCACGTACGCCACGGTGGTCCGCAGCGCCGCCTCCGCCGCGGCCTGCCCGGCGACCGCGATGCCCAGCCGCTCCTGCGGCAGGTTCGCGCTCAGGTACTCGAAGGCCCGGCCTTCCTCACCGAGCAGGTTCGCCGCGGACACCCGCACGTCGTCGAAGAACAGCTCCGCGGTGTCCTGCGCCTTCAGCCCGAGCTTGTCGAGGTTGCGGCCGCGGCTGAACCCGGCCATGTCCCGCTCGACGACCAGCAGCGACAGGCCGTCCCGGCGGTTCTCCCCGTGTGCGGTGCGGGCCACCACGATCACCAGGTCGGCGTTGTGGCCGCCGGTGATGAACGTCTTGGCCCCGTTGAGCATGTAGTACTCGCCCTCGCGGGTGGCGGTGGTCGCCATGCCCGCCAGGTCCGACCCGGTGCCCGGCTCGGTCATGGCGATGGCGCTCATCAGCTCGCCACTGGCCAGCCCTGGCAGCCAGCGCTTCCGCTGCTCCTCGTTGCAGATGTTGATGAAGTACGGCACGACCACGTTGGCGTGCACCGAGAAACCGCCCAGCGAAACCCCGGCGCGGGCGGTCTCCTCGGTGATGACCGCGTTGAACTTGAAGCTGTCGGTGCCCCCGCCGCCGTACTCCTCCGGCACTTGCAGGCCGAGCATGCCGATCTCGCCGGCCTTGTTGAACAGGTCCCTGGGCACCAGCCCGGTCTTCTCCCAATCGGCGAAGTTGGGCACGACCTCCTTGGCCAGGAACTCCCGGACGACCTCGCGGAACGCCTCGTGTTCCGCGTCGTAAGCGGTGCTGCGCATCCGCCCTCCTCCAGAATCTTCTTGTGCCCGAAGGGAATCGGGCACGGCTCGTGTTTGGGTCGTGAGTGGCGGCTCCGGTTCTTACCGGCACCACCACTCACGAGCGGCAGCCGCGTCGGCTCAGAGCAGTTCGAGGATCGTGGCGTTGGCCATGCCGCCGCCTTCGCACATCGTCTGCAGGCCGTAGCGGATCCCGTTGTCCCGCATGTGGTGGACCAGCCGGGTCATCAGGACCGCGCCCGAGCCGCCCAGCGGGTGGCCGACGGCGATCGCGCCGCCCAGCGGGTTGAGGCGGGCCGGGTCCGCACCGGTCTCAGCGAGCCACGCCAGCGGCACCGGGGCGAACGCCTCGTTGACCTCGAAGGCGCCGATGTCGTCGATGCCCAGCCCGGCCTTGCGCAGCGCCTTGAGGGTCGCCGGCCATGGGGCGGACAGCATCATCACCGGGTCGTCGCCGGCCAGCACCGCGGTGTGCACTCGCGCGATCGGCTTCAGCCCGCGCTCCTTGGCGATCTCGCTGGTGGTGATCAGCAGGGCGCCGGTGCCGTCGGAGATCTGCGAGGAGTTCCCGGCGTGGATGACGCCGTCCTCGCGGAACACGGTCTTCAGCTTGCCCAGCGTCTCCAGGGTTCCGCCGCGGCGGATGCCCTCGTCGGACTCCAGCACGCCCGGCAGCTTCGCCAGCTGGGCGTCCAGCGCGCCGGCGTCGACAGCCGCGGCCGCCTTGGCGTGCGAGGACAGCGAGTACTCGTCGAGCTGCTGGCGGGAGAAGCCCCACTTCTCGGCCACCATCTCGGCGCCGATGCCCTGGTTGAAGCCCTTGACGCCGTAGCGGTCGAGCACCGACTGCGCCATCGGCTTCTCCACGCCCTGCCGCGCGAAGCCCATCGGCACCCGGCTCATCGACTCCACGCCGCCGGCGACGGCGATGTCGTAGTACCCGGCGATGACGCCCGCGGCCGCGGCGTGCACCGCCTGCTGGCTCGATCCGCACTGCCGGTCCACCGAGGTCGCGGGCACCGACTCGGGCCATCCCGCGGCCAGCACCGCGGTGCGCGCGATGTTGCCGGCCTGCTCGCCGGCCTGGCTGACGCAGCCCCACACCACGTCGTCCACGTCGCCCGGCTCGATCCCGGCGCGCTCGACCAGCGCGGACAGCGCGTGCGCGGACAGGTCGGCCGGGTGGATCCCGGCGAGCGCTCCGTTGCGCTTGCCCACCGGCGTGCGAACGGCCTTGACGATGACAGCGTCCCTCATGCGTTTCTCCTGTCTGGCAAGCGGCTGCACACGGTCGGTTCCCTCGTTCTGAATGAACCACCGCGCGCGGGGCGGGCGCAAAGATCGGGCGTGGAACGTTCGGATAGGCCGCGCCTATGCACCCCAGTAGGGGGCGCGGAGCTCGCGGCGCAGCAGCTTGCCGGTGTCGGTGCGGGGCAGCTGCGGGCTGAGCTCGATGCGGCGCGGCACCTTGAACCCGGCCAGCCGCTCGCGGCAGTGCGCGGTCAGCCGCTCGGCCAGGCCGTCGGCCGCCTCCGGCGCCGGCTGGACGATCGCCAGCACCGACTGGCCCCACTCCTCGTCGGGGATCCCGATCACGGCCACGTCGGCCACTTCGGGGTGCGCGAGCAGCGCCGCCTCGACCTCGGCCGGGTAGATGTTGACGCCGCCGGAGAGGATCAGGTCGGTGCGCCGGTCGCAGAGGAACAGCCAGCCGTCGGCGTCGACGTAGCCGACGTCGCCGACGGTGATGAGGTCGCCGTGCCGGGCGGTGGCGGTCTTCTCCGGGTCCTTGAAGTACTCGATGCCGGAGATTCCGCTGCGGAAGTACACGGTGCCGGTCTCCCCGGCGGGCAGCGGCTCGCCCTGCTCGTCCAGGACGTGGATCTCGGCTCCGGGCAAGGGGAATCCGACGGTGCCCGGCTTGGTCAGCCACTCGGCGGACCGCACCGCCGTGGCGGATCCCTCGGTGGCGCCGTAGAACTCGGTCAACACCGGGCCGAGCCATTCGATGCAGCGGGTCTTGACGTCGACCGGGCACGGCGCGCCGGCGTGCACGACGCTGCGCAGGCTGGACGTGTCGTATCGGTCGCGCACCTCCGCGGGCAGCCGCAGCAGGCGGTGCAGCACCGTCGGCACCGTGAAGGTCGCGGTCGCCCGGAATTCGTCGATGAGCCGCAGGACCTCTTCGGGTTTCGCCCGTTCGCTGAGCACCACGGTGTGCCCGAAGTTCAGCCCGGTGAACGCGAAGGTGCCGGGCGCAGCGTGGTACAGCGGCGAGAGCACGAGGTGCACGCCCGCGCCGGGCTCGATGTCGAGCCGTCCCATGAAGTCGAGGTGGTACTGCGACACGACGGGCGGTCGGCCGGTCAGCGGGCGCCGCACGCCCTTCGGGCGCCCGGTGGTGCCGGAGGTGTAGAGCATGACCTCGCCGCCGGTCCGCTCGTCGGGGGCCGTCCGCGACTGCCCTTCGAACAGCTCCTCGTAATCCCGCCAGCCCGGCGAGCCGCCGACGGCGAACCGCAACTCCGCAGCCACCCCGGCGGCGTCCAGCGCCGGGCCGCACAGCTCGGTCAGCGAGGCGTCCACCACGACCAGCTTGGCCTCGCTGTTCTCCGCGATGTAGCCGATCTCCGCCGCCGCCAGGTGGTGGTTGATCGGCGTGAAGTACAGCCCGGACTGCCAGGTCGCCAGCCTCAGCTCGAAGTAAGGCAGTCCATTGTGGATGACCGCGCCGATGCTGTCGCCGGGGCGCAGCCCCATCGCGCGCAGCGCGTGCGAGAGCTGGTTCGCCCGCTCGGCGAGCTCCGCGAAGCTCACGGCCCGCCCGGTCACGTCGATCACGGCGGGACGGCCCGGATCGGCCTGCGCGATGTTGAACACTCCCAGCTCGCCGACCGCGAGGGACATGCCTACCTCCTCGTATCTCTTCCATCGACCTCGACCGGGTCACCGACCCGGGTTTGCCGCAATTTCAATGAGGTTTTTCCAACCTCGTTCTGCGTGGCGGTGCGGGTAGCGGCCCCCCTGCGGGAGTTACAGAGGCTCCCTGGACTGCGGGTGCCCCTCCTGATGTATGCCCAATGGAAGTTGCGCCCTGTCGGCGTGTCACGCCATGACACACCGAACTCCTGTGGACAACTTCGGCCGACTGTGGATAACTCGCGCAATTTCAATGGAATTCGAAGGTCTGATTTCCATTGAAATTGCGGCGTGGAACGCTCAGCCGAGGATGCGGCGGGCGTCGCGCTCCGGGTCGACCAGCAGTGCCATCACGATCCCGCCGACGACCACGGCCAGCCCGAAGATCTGGAACGCCTGGGCGTACCCGGCGCCCGGCGTCGGCGCGGCGTCGACGAGCGCGCCGGTCAGCGCAGGGGCGAACAGCCCGGAAAGCGTCTGCAGCGCGAGGAAGAAGCCCAGCGCACCGGGCTGCTGCCGGGTCGGGCTGATCTGCGACACGACCGCGTTCATCACCGGCAGCGAGACGACCATGAACCCGTAGGCCACCACGACCACGGCCACCGCGGCCCACGCGCCGCCGACGTAGGGCAGCAGCGCCAGCAGGCCGCCGCCGATCAGCAGCGACACGGCGGGGATCAGGCCGCGCTGCACGCGGGAGCTCGCGCCCCGCGAGATCATCCGGTCGGTGAGCCAGCCGGCCTCGATCATGCCGATCATGCCCGTGATGCTGGGAAGGCCGAACATGCTGCCCGCCTCCACCCGGCTGAACCCGAGCCCGGTCTCGAAGTACGACGGCAGCCAGGTGAGGATCACCGACACCATCCCGTAGACGGTGAAGGTGCCGATCACGCCGCCGATGAAGCTGCGGCTGAGCGCGATGTGCCGGAACGGCACGCGGAGACCGGTGTCGTCCCCCTGGGCGGCGGCCTTGCCGCGCGGCGTCGCGTACGGGCCCTCGCGGCCGATCAGCAGCCAGGCGACGCACCAGACCACGCCGATCAGCGCCAGCGCCAGGAAGGCCGCGCGCCAGCCCCAGGCGACCACGATCAGCGTGAGCAGCGGGGCGACCGCGATCTTGGCGATGGAGGCGCCGGAGTTCAGCCACGCGGCCGGCAGGCTGCGCTTCTCCTTGGGGAACCACTCGAACGCCCCGGCGCTGGCCATCGCGGTGGCCGGGCCTTCGGCGGCGCCGAGCGCGATGCGGCTGATCAGCAGCGCCGCGCCGGTCGCCGACAGCAGCACCGGCACCTGGGTCACCGACCACAGCACGGCCAGCCCGAGCAGCACCCACTTGGTCTTGACCTTGTTAGCCAGGAAGCCGACCGCGACGCCGCTGATGCTGTAGAGGAAGAAGAAGGCGCTGCCGATGAAGCCGATCTCGGCGCTGGTGAGGCCGAGCTCCGTCTTCAGGGGCTGGGCCACGATGCCCAGCACCGCCTTGTCCGCCCAGTTCACGATCATGAACAGGACGAGCATCGCGGTGATGGTCCAGGCCATCGCCGGCCGGAAGGCCGGGCCGGCGGCGGGTGCGGCAGTCCTGCCGTCGGCGGGGCTGCGCTGCAGGTTGCCAGCGGTCATGCGGGACCGTCCCTTCGTTGGAATGCCCGGTTCGGCGCGTTGAGCCCGCCGGCACGGCCATTCAACGAGAGCCCCGTCACACGGTCAAAGATGCTTGCCTGAACGCATCGATAGGCCAGCACTATCGGTCGTGAGTGTTTTGGATCGTCATGACGATCCAAAACACTCACGACCGGTGGTTCAGCCGAGGATGCGCGCGGCGTCCCGGTCCGGGTTGACCAGCAGCAGCGTCGCGATGCCGCCCACCATCACGGCGAGGCCGAAGACCTGGAACGCCAGCGCGAATCCCTCGCCGGGGCTGGCGGCCACGTCCACCAGCACACCGGTCAGCGCCGGGGCGATGAGCCCGGACGACGTCTGCAGCGCCAGGAACACGCCCAGCGCGCCGGCCTGCTGGCGAGGCGGGCAGATCTGCGACAACGCCGCGTTCGCCAGCGGCAGCGCCACGACGCCGATGCCGTATCCGAGCACGACCGCCGAGATGGCCAGCGCCGGCGAGCCGACGTACGGCAGCAGCGCCAGGAGCCCGCCGCCGATCAGCAGCGACACCGCGGGCACGATGCCGCGCTGCACGCGCGAGCTGGAGCCCGCCGACACGCGGCGGTCGCTGATCCACGACACGCCCAGCATCGCGATCATGCCCGAGATGCTGGGCAGGCCGAACATGGCGCCCGCCTGCAGCCGGTCGATGCCCAGGCCCACCTCGAAGTACGACGGCAGCCAGGTGAGGATCACCGACACCATCCCGTACATGGTGAAGGTGCCGATGACGCCGCCGACGAAGGTGCCGGAGAGCGCGATCTTGCGGAACGGGACCCGCTGCTGCATCACGGGATCCTCGGCCGCGGCGGCCTGGCTCCGGTGCGGCGAGAACGGGCCCTCGCGGCCGATCAGCGCCCAAGCCGCGCACCACACCACGCCGATCAGCGCGAGCGACAGGAAGGCCGCGCGCCAGCCCCACACCGCGACGATCAGCGCCAGCACCGGGGCGACCGCGATCTTGGCGATGGAAGCGCCGGAGGACAGCCACGCCGACGGGAAGCTGCGCTTCTCCTTCGGGAACCACTCGAACGCCCCGGCGTTGGCCATCGCGCCGGCCGGGCCTTCCGCCGCGCCGAGGCCGATGCGGCTGATCAGCAGCGTCACCGCGCTGGCCGACACCAGCACCGGCACCATCGTCAGCGACCACAGCGCGGCCAGCGCCAGCAGCACCCACTTGGTCCGCACCCGGTTGCCGATGAACCCGACGAGGAGCCCGGTGATGCTGAACAGGAAGAAGAAGGCGCTGCCGATGAAGCCGATCTGCGACGAGGTCAGGCCCAGGTCTTCCTTCAGCGGCTGCGCGGCGATGCCGAACACCGTCTTGTCGGCCCAGTTGACCACGATGAACAGCACCAGCATGCCGGTGATCGCCCAGGCCATCACCGGCCGGTACTCCGGCGGCGCGGCGGTACCGGGGGTTGCTTCATGCACTCTGTTTGCGGACATGCGCACGTGGTCCCTTCGGCGGAAGCGGATTGCGGTGCGGAATGCCGGGCGACGGGCGCGCGGCGGCACCGGAGGATCACTACCGCCGATTGAACGAGACGCACGTCACATGGTCAAAGAGCGGGGCGCTAACGCACCGATAGGCAGCCACTATGGACAGTGGTGCCACCAATTCGACGAGAAACCCGTTACCGGTCAACTTATTTCGCGGAACGAAGCAGTTCAAGAGTCTCGATGGATCCGGCCGCAAAACCGGCCCGTGCGTCCACATCGGACAACTCATCGGATCGCGAAAGCCGGTCGCGCACCCGATCGGACGCCGCGTCGCTGAGCCGTTCGCCGCAACCTGCTGGTCGCCTGGAATTCGTGGTCCGGACCTCTTCTGGTGGTTCACAAGGCCGTCACCTTCCGGAAAGGTCGGGGCCCAGCATGGCCAGACCGGCATGGAGGTGACGGAAGTTGGGCCCGGACGCGCAAAGTCGCGGCGAGCGCTTCACGTCGGTGACGACCGGTGTGCTGGTCGCGCTGCTGCCGCTGCTGGCGATCAGCGGCGACGCCCTGATCGACCCGGCAACCGGTCCCGCGCGGGCCGCACCGGAACTCCCGCCGGACGTGGGGACCAACGGCCGGTTGCCCGTCGACGACCGGCTCAGCCCGGAGTTCCTGGACGAGGTGCGCACGGAGCAGGACCTGGCCGCGCACGCCGAACCGGCCGACCGGGTGCCGGCCGGCCCGCTGGGCATCCCCGCACCGGTGCTGGCCGCCTACCAGCGCGCCGATCGAACGCTGGCGAGCACCGATCCGGGCTGCGGGCTGCACTGGTCGGTGCTCGCCGGGATCGGGCGCATCGAGTCGAACCACGCCCGGTCCGGCCGGGTGGACGTCAACGGCCGGACGCTGTCGCCGATCCTGGGCCCGCAGCTGGCCGGCGGGCCGGGGGTGGCCGCCATCCGCGACACCGACGGCGGCCGGCTGGACGGCGACCGGGCGTGGGACCGCGCGGTCGGCCCGATGCAGTTCATCCCGTCCACGTGGCGCAGCCACGCCGCCGACGGCAACGGCGACGGAACCCGCGATCCGCACAACGTCTTCGACGCGACGCTCGCATCGGGCCAATACCTGTGCAGCGGCGGCGGAAATCTGCGCGACCGGACGCAGCTGGCCGCCGCCGTGTTCCGCTACAACCACTCCGAGTCGTACGTCCGCTCGGTGCTCAGCTGGGCCGACGCCTACGCCCGCGGCGTCATGCCCACCCCGAGCGACACGACGATCCCGGGCGACCCCGTGCTGCTCGCATTCGCCCCGCCACTCCCTGGCGCTCCCCCACCGCCGGGCGCACCGCTGCCGCCGGGTGCTCCGCCACCCGCCGCCGGAGCTCCGCCCGCCCCCGCGCCGCCGCCCTGGACACCTCCGCCACCCCCACCACCAGGCACGACAGCGCCGCCGTCACCACCACCGCCACCGCCACCGCCGTCGTCGTCGGCGCCGCCATCCGAGCCGCCGCCGTCCGAGCCTCCACCGACGAGCTCGGCGCCGCCGAGCAGCTCGCAACCACCGCCCAGCGGCGAATCGACCGCGCCGCCGAGCGCATGACGAGGCATGCTGGGCGCATGGGAATCCCGCTGCGCCCCTGGGCCGCCTCGCCCGCCGGAACCGGCGCGCGGTGGTCGCACTACCGCGAATTCGGCCCTGCGAAAGAGGTTTCGAGCGCTGCCTCGCTCTGCTGGCAGGGATTCGCCGGATGGGACCGGGAGTTGCGGATCCTCCCGGACGGCTGCGCCGACCTGGTGTGGGACGGGCGCAGCCTCGACGTGGTGATCACCGCCGGAGCCCCGGCACGCCGCTGGCTGCCGGGAACCGCCCGGACGCTGGGCCTGCGGCTGCGCCGCGGCGGCACTGGCTCGCTGCTGGGCCACGGGCTTTCCGAGCTGCCGACCGGGACGACGAGACTCGCCGACCTGTGGGGCCGGCGAGCGGGGCGGGCCGAAGAGCTGCTGGCAGCGTCGAAGTCCTTCGAGGCGCGGCGAAACGTGCTGGAGGCGCTGGTCGCCGAGCGGCTGCGAGACGTCCAGCCGGACCCACACGCCATCGCTGCGGCGCACGGTCTTGGTACGCCCGGGGCGAAACCCGCGGACGTCGCCGACGAGCTCGGCATCAGCGAACGGGGACTCCGACGGCTCCTGCGGCGCGAAACCGGGTGCGGCCCCAAGCAACTGCAACGCATCCTCCGCTTCCAGCGGTTCCACCGCCGCCTGCCCGCGCTGGCGCGCGGACGCACGTCGCTGGCGGTCGTCGCCGCCGAGCTCGGCTACGCCGACCAGTCGCACCTGGGACGCGAATGCCGCCTGCTGTCCGGCTCATCGCCCGCTGCGCTGGTGCGCAGTTGGGCCCGGCAGGACGCGTTGGCCGAAAAGTTCCAGACGGCGCGGCCCGGGACGGCCAGGATCGGGCCCCGTGACAACCCGTTCCGAAACCGCTGAAGCCTTCCGCATCACCATCTCGGTCCGCAGCGACGACTTGGATGTCAACGGCCACGTGCGCGGGCCCGCGTACCTCGCCTACGGCGACCACGCGCGGTGGGCGTGCCTCGCCGCCGCCGGTGTCGACCCCGAGCGACTGCGCGCCCAGCACGACGTGGGCCCGGTCAACCTGGAGACCACCGTCCGATTCCACCGCGAACTGCGACCGCTGGACCAGGTCGAGGTGACGTGCGCCTTCCAGTGGGGCGACGGCAAGACGTCCCGCGTCGTGCAGGAACTCCGCGCCCCGGACGGCACCCTGGTCGCGGAGGTCGAAAGCGTCTCCGGCCTCCTGGACCTGACCCGGCGCCGCCTGGTCGCCGACCCGGCCCGCTACTGGCGCGAGCTGGCCACGCGTCCACGACTACTAGGCCTGTGAGCCGAAGCTGCCCGGAGCGAACGGACCGTTCGCCCCGATAGACGAGGCGAACAGGCCGTTCACTCCACCTCTGCGGTGCGCTGCCGCCGATTCATGCCCGTCGTGCTGTCTCGGGACTGACCTGCGGGGCTGGGATCGCGCGGGTTCTCTCGCGGTGGAGGACGAATTCCACGATGGTCAGGTTGATGATCCAGCCCAGCCACTGGCCGATCGGGATCGTCATGTCCACCGCCGCCGGGACCGAGCCGCCGTACATCGCGCCGATGAACGGGAACTGGGCGAGCAGCAGCAGCGGCACCACGATGCGCGACGTCACGGCCAGGAACGTCAGCGCGTAGTTGCGCATCATCCACGCCCGGTGGGCCGCGAAGTCGCGCCGCCGCGCGGCCCGGACCGCCAGCGCGCCCGTCACCAGCCAGCCGACCGCCGGGATGAGCAGGCCGACCCCGGTGAGGGCGTGCTCGGCCAGCAGCGCCACCGGGATGCCGGTCAGGCCCGCCGGCAGCACCCCGGCCAGCAGGTAGGCCCGCCCGACCACCCGGTGCAGCCGGCGGCGCGCCCGCAGCGCGGGGATGAACTGCAGCGGCCCGAGCACGAGCGCGACCGCCGCCGTGAAGATGTGCACGAGCAGCAGGATCCAGTGCGCCTCGCCGCGCACCTGGATCCTGCTCGCGTCCACGTCGAGGAGCACGTACGGCACGACCAGCGCGGTGCCGCCGACGGCCGCGGTGGTCAGCAGCAGCCAGCCGCGCCGCGCCGATCTCCGCACGCCCGATTTCGCCGTCATCGTTCCGCCTTCCGTCGAGGTGGCCGCCGGAACCGCGGTCCCGGCGGCCACCGGAGATCAGCCCAGCTCGGTCAGCCGCTCGCGGTACTCGTCGGCGCCGATCTCCCCCTTGGCGAACCGCTCGGCCAGGATCTCCTTCGCCCGCTCGACGGCGGAGCGCTTCCGCGGCCGGCCGCGAACCGCCAGCCAGATCACCGTCGCGATCAGCGCGGCGACCAGCACCAGGAAGAACAGCCCGATCAGCCATCCCGGGCCGCCGTGCGGCCCGTGCCAGCCGGGATTCGGGCCCCACTGCACCAAGAACTCGGTCAACATCACTGCCACCTCCGAAACCGCTCCCGTTCGTCGGATCGAGTCTCGGCCCGGCGGGCGGCGCTGTCGTCGGTCACCGAGCGACACCCGGACTACCGCGCACGACGTAGCCGGCGTGCGCAGCACCGCGGATCGGGTGTTGACTCCGCTTCTCCCCGGCGGTCACCATTGCGCCATGCGCAGCTCGATGCGCATTGAGGAACAGTCCCGCTGCCGCTTCCGTTCCAGGTGGGGAGTTGCCGATGAGGATCCTGCTCGCCGACGCGTTCCCGGACGCGCACCTCGCGGAGCTGGCCGACCACGGCCACGACTGCGCCTACCGCCCGGACACCACCGCCGATCAGCTCCCCGACCGGCTCGACGGGTTCGACGCGCTCGTGGTCCGCAGCACCCGGGTTGCGGCCGCCGCGCTCGAACGCGCCGACGGCCTGCGACTGGTCATCCGGGCGGGAGCCGGCACCAACACGATCGACTGCGACGCGGCGTCCCGGCTCGGAATCCGCGTCTGCAACGTGCCCGGGCGCAACGCCGCCGCGGTGGCCGAGCTCGCGTTCGCGCTGCTGCTGGCGCTGGATCGCAACATCTGCGACAACGTCGCGGACCTGCGGGCCGGACGTTGGGACAAGAAGCGCTACTCGCGCGCACGCGGCATCTTCGGCCGCCGGGTCGGCGTCATCGGCCTCGGCCAGATCGGCCTGGCCTTCGCCGAACGCGCCGCGGCGTTCGGGATGGCGGTGCACGCCGTGGCCAGGCCCGGACGCGCGCCGGAGACGCTGGAGCGCGCGAACGCGATCGGCGTTCGCTTCGTCGACGACCTGACCACCCTCGCCAGCACCTGCGACGTGCTCTCCCTGCACGCGCCCGCGACCGACGCCACGCGGCACCTGATCGACGCCGACCTGCTGGCGCACGTGCAGCCTGGCACGATCATCCTCAACACCGCGCGCGGGGAACTCGTCGACGAGGAGGCGCTCATCGAGGCCATGGCGGACAAGGACATCCGCGTCGGCGTCGACGTCTACGCGGACGAGCCGGCGACGAGCACCGGGCGCATCGAGTCCCGGCTGGCCCGGCATCCGAACGTCTACGGCACCCACCACATCGGGGCGTCCACCGAGCAGGCTCAGCAGGCGGTCGCCGCCGAGGTGGTGCGGATGGTGGACGCGTTCGAGTCGGGCACGGTGCTGCACTGCGTGAACCCGCAACCCGCAACCCATTCCGGCGAACGCTCGTGAACGCCACCCGGCAGGACGGCGCCGGGATCACCGCCCGGCCGCCGCGCGTGCTGCTGCGCGGGAGCGGAGTCCCAGGGCCGGCGGTGGTGGTCTACCGGCTGGAATCCGGCGGGCACCGGCAGACCGGTGTCGTGGTCGAGGTGTCGATCGACGACTACCGCGGCGGCCGGATCCGGCGTCACGAAGCCACCCAACCGGCCCGGGTGCGCGAGCTCGAAGAGCAGGCCGAGGCGACCGGGGTCGAGCGGATGCCGGTCATGCTCGTCCACAGAGGACACCTGTCGATCGCCGACATCACCGCGGAGGCTCCAAGCGCACGGCTGCACGACGGGAGCGCCACGCACACGGTGTGGGTCCGGCGCGACGAAGCGGGCGCGCGGGCGTTGTGCGACGAGATCGGCCGCATCGGCAACCTCTACATCGCCGACGGCCACCACCGGATGCAGGCCGCCGATCGCTACGCCGCCCGGCGCGGCCTCGCCTCCGACCACCCGAGCGCCTTCACGCTCGCGGCGCTGTTCCCCAGCGACGAGATGCGCATCCTCGGCTACCACCGCTGCTTCGCCCTGGCACCGGGCAGCACCGCGCGGGACGTGCTGGACCGCCTCGCCGAACATCCGCTGACCGAGCGGATCGAGGAATCCCCCACCGCGGACACGGAACCCGGCGTGGTGGCGATCGGCCTCGGCGACCGGTGGTACCGCATGCGGCTGCGCGCCTCGGGCGTTCTCGACGCCTTCGCCATCGAGCAGGAGCTCCTGCCGAAGCTGCACGACCTCACCGCGGGCGAGGCCGCGGCCGACCGGCAGCACGCGGTGGAGACCTGCTGGTGCGGCGACCGGAACGCGTTCCGCCTGATCCCGCACCCGCCGACGATCGACCAGGTGCTGACCACCTCGGACGAGGGCCGGCCGATGCCGCCGAAGTCGACCTGGTTCGACCCGAAACCGACCGCGGAGCTGTTCCTCCGCCCGCTCACCTGAGCGAGTTTCCGGAGCAGCTGGGGCACATTTCACTTCCCGACGGGACACCGGACCGCGAAACTCCTGCCCGCACGGCAGATTCCGCATTACGATCACGCGCCGACCGCGTCGATCAGGAGGTTTCGCCGTGCTGGAGAACGCCGCGGGGGAAAGACCGCGAACGAAGCAAGCCGCACGCCCGAACGGCGCACCGGCCGGGCGCCGAAGCCGGTTGCGACCGGGCAGGCGGTCATTGACCGCCATCGCGGGAGCCGCGCTGCTGGTCGTCGGGCTTCCGGGGACCGCCTACGCAGAGCCGCCCGCGGCGCTGCCCGCGAGCTTCGACGAGGCAGACGGCAAGTGGCAGCCGGCCTTCGACTACGACGGCGACGGCTGCTACCCCACCCCGGCGATCGGCCCCGACGGCTCGATCGCAGAGGGCCTGAAGCCCTCCGGCGCGCTCGACGGGAACTGCCACGACCGGTCCGACCTCGACAACACCAACTCGTACTCCCGCGCCAAGTGCGACGACAACGGCTGGTGCGCATACCTCTACGACCTGTACTTCGAGAAGGACCAGGCCCTCGGCGGCGTCGACGACATCTTCGGCCACCGGCACGACATCGAGCACGTCGTGGTGTGGGTGCGCGACGACGAGGCGAAGTACGTGTCGACGTCGGCGCACGGCAACTACTCCACGCAGCCCGCTTCCGAGGTCTCCTGGGAGGGGAGCCACCCCAAGATCGTCTACCACAAGGACGGCGCCAGCACGCACTGCTTCCGCCTGGCGGGCCGCGACGAGCAGCCGGAGAACCACTACGGGACCTGGCAGTACCCGGACCTGGTCAGCTGGAACAACTTCCCGCCCGGCATCCGGGACAGGCTGACCGGGGCCGACTTCGGCTCGGCCAGCCTGGCGATCAAGGACGGCGCCTTCGAGCAGAACCTGGAGAAGGCCAAGCCGGGCGAGGTCGAGTTCGACGCCTACGGATGATCACTGCGGCGGCTGGAGGACGGCCTCGGCGAGCGCGTCCGGGGCCTCCTCCGGAATCCAGTGGCTGACGCCTTCGAGCTGCACGAACCGGTAGGGCGCCGCGACGTGATCGCCGCATCGCAGCGCCCCCGCCCGGCCCAGGGCGCCGTCCTCGGTGCTCCACACGTAGGTCGTCGGGACGGTCACGGACGCGAGTTCGTCCATGCGGCCCATCGCCCGGTACCAGTTCAGGGCGGCCGTCAGCGCGCCCGGCTCGCTGAGCACCCGGATGTGCTCGTCCACCAACTCTGCGGGGACGCCGTCGCTGAACACGGCGCGCAGCCGCTTCGCTCCGTCGGCCAGCAGCACCTGCTCGGCCTTGCCCTCCTGCCGGAAGAGCTTGATGTACTCGGAGCGGCGCTGCTGGTCAGCGTCGTTGCGCAGCGCCCAGCCGAAGGCGGCCGGGTGCGGCACGGACACCGCGGTCAGCGTGCGGACCCGGTCCGGGTGCCAGCCCGCGAGGTGCCAGGCCACCACCGAGCCCCAGTCGTGGCCGACGACATCCACTTCGGACAGACCCAGCGCGTCGATGATGCCCACCGCGTCGGCGACCAGGTGCGCGATCCCGTACTGGTCGGCGCCGTCGGGCCGGGCACCGGGCGAGTAGCCGCGCTGGTTCGGCGCGATCGTGCGCAACCCGGCCGCGACCAGCCGCGCCGAGACGAGTTTCCAGCTCCGCGCCGTCTCCGGGAAACCGTGCAGCAACAGCACCGGGCGTCCCTGCTCGCCGCCGGCGATGACGACGTCGAAGGTCAGCGGTCCGACGTCGATCCGTTCGTGGTTGCCCGAAACATCCTGCGTCATCAGCCGTCGCTCCGAGTCAGGTTCCGCATCCGAGGGCGCCAACATACCATCCGGTCGGTACGCTCCGCCAGCGCGCCCGACTGTCCACTAGGGACTCGACAGCGCCCGTCCGGCTCACCCCGGGAGCACTCCCCCGCGCAGTTCCCAGCGGCGGGTGACCGGGTTCCGGACCCAGCGGAGTTCGGTCTCCTGCTCCCACGGCTGGAGCGCGTCGAGGTGGTGTGCCCACAGCCGGTTCTGGGTCGCGAAGTAGCGCCTGATGCCGGCGAGCCGGTTCTGCTGCTTGTTCCGAAGTGGCGTGCGCATCGTGCTCATCCCCGAGAAGAGGTCCGGTCGATGGCACTCAGTTTCCGATGGACCAATTCCTGCCAACAGTGGCAGCGATGCCGTTGTGCCGCAAAATCCTGCCAGCTATCGTTCAGGCATGCTGCGTTCCGTGGCAGCGGTCGTCCTGGACGGCGCCGCTCCGTTCGAACTCGGCGTGCTGTGCGAGGTCTTCGGCCTCGACCGCACCGCCGACGGGGTTCCACCGATCGAGTTCCGGGTGTGCGGGCAGCGCCCGGGAGAGCCGCTGAGCACGTCGGTGGGGATGAACATCGTCCCCGAGCACGGGCTGGAAGGACTGGACGGGGCCGACGTCGTCGCGGTCCCGGCGGGCCAGATCCGGGACATCTACCCGGCGGAAGCACTCGCGGGCCTGCGGGACGCCGTCGCCCGTGGCGCCACCGTTCTCTCGGTGTGCTCCGGCGCGTTCATGCTCGGCGCGGCCGGGCTGCTCGACGGCCGCCCCTGCACGACGCACTGGTACTACGCGACCGAGTTCCGCCGCAGGTTCCCGACCGCCCGGCTCGACCCGGACGTGCTCTACGTCGACGACGGGAACATCGTGACCAGCGCGGGCACCGCCGCCGGGATCGACGCGTGCCTGCACCTGGTGCGCCGCGAGCTCGGTTCCGCCGCGGCGATGAAGATCGCCCGCCGGATGGTCGTCCCGCCGCAGCGCGACGGCGGACAGCGCCAGTTCATCGACCTGCCGGTGCCCGAGTGCTCCGGCGACAGCCTGCAACCGCTGCTGAGCTGGCTGCAGGAGAGCCTGGACGACGAGCACACGATCGCCAGCCTCGCGGGACGGGCGCAGATGTCGCAGCGCACGTTCGCACGGCGATTCGTCGCCGAAACCGGGACGACGCCGAACCAGTGGCTGGCCACCCAGCGGGTGCTGCACGCCCGGCGGCTGCTGGAGGACACGCAGCTCGGCATCGACCAGATCGCGCGCGAGTGCGGGTTCAGCACGGCCGCACTGCTGCGCCACCACTTCCGCCGCATCGTCGGCGTCACGCCGCGTGACTACCGGCGGGCCTTCTCCCGGCCCGCCGAGGTGGGTTGAGCGCTCAGCGGCGGGTGGCGCAGGCGATGCAGGTCGTCGCGGCCGGCAGCGCCTCCAGGCGCTCCGGCGCGATGGGCTTCCCACATCGCACGCACACCCCGTAGGTGCCCTTGTCCAAGCGCGCTGCGGCCCGGTCCAGCTCGTCGAGCTCGTGGCGGGCGTCCGCGAGCAAGCCCTGCACCTGGGCGCGCTCGTATGCGAGCGTCGCGCCCTCCGGATCGTGCTCGTCGTCGGTGCCGGTCCACGTCGAGACCTCGCCGATGGACTCCAGGTGGCGCTCCAGGGACTCGACGCGTGCCAGCGCGCTGGCACGCTCCTCGGCCAGCAGTTCCGACGCCGTCCGCGGCCCGGGCGGGGACGGCGCGTCCTGCGACGTCCGCTTGTTCATAACGAGGTGAACGCCGCCGCCCGGCCGCCTATTCCGCCGGTTCAGGCGTTGCGGTCGCCGCTGTGCGCCGGTTCCAGGGCATCGGCGGTCTCCTCCGCCGGAGCCTTCGCCGTGGAGCGGGATCGGAGCAGGCTCGCCGCCGTCGTCACGGCCAGGGTGAGCACGATGAAGCCCAGCGAGGCGGCGATGCCGATGTCCGGGACGGCGAAGCGGATCTCGTCGATGTGCGAGCCGTGCAGTGCCTCGATGATCAGCTTCAGCCCGATGAAGCCGAGGACCACCGCGAGGCCGTAGCTGAGGTAGACCAGGCGGTCCAGCAGCCCGCCGATGACGAAGTAGAGCTGCCGCAGCCCCATCAGCGCGAAGGCGTTCGCGGTGAAGATGATGAACCCGTCCTTGGTGAGACCGAAGATCGCGGGCATCGAGTCGAGCGCGAAGATGACGTTGGCCAGCCCGAGCGCGGTGACGACCACGATCATCGGGGTGAACATCCGGCGCCCGTCGACGCGGGTGGTCAGCTTGCCGCCGTCATAGGTGTCGGACGTGGGCAGCACCCGTTGCAGCGCGCGGGTGATCGCGTTGTCCGGTTCCTCGGGCTCATCGCCGGCGCCGTCCCTGGCGACCTTGATCGCGGTGTAGATGAGGAACGCGCCGAAGATATAGAAGACCCAGTTGAAGGCGCTGAGGGCGGCGACGCCGGCGGCGATGCACACGCCGCGCAGCACCAGGGAGAGCACGATGCCGATGAACAGCACGCGGTGCTGGTGCTCCTTCGGCACGGCGAACCGCGACATGATGATGACGAACACGAAGAGGTTGTCGACCGAGAGGCTGTACTCGGTCACGTAACCGGCGAAGAACTCCGCGCCGCTGGTGGGCCCGGCGAAGACGAACAGGATCGCGCCGAAGACGGCCGCGAGGGCGACGTAGCCGGCGACCCACAGGCTCGCCTCCCGGACCCCGACCGCGTGCGGGCGACGGCCGACGAACACCAGGTCACCCACGATGAGAACGGCCAGCGCCGCCAGGGTCGCGATCCACACCCACATCGGGAAGTTCATCGGCACGTCACCTCCGTGCGCCAACGCGCGCCGGGACCGGACACGATTCCAGTCACGGACGATTTGCATGCAGTATACTGTATGAGTTTATCGCCGAACGAGACCACCGGGACGATTCCGGCCAGGAATCGGGAAGAATGCCCATTCGGAGCAAATATTCAAGGAACAAGGGAGAATTCAGCACCAACCGAACGAATCGGCCGCGACGACGCGATTCCGGCATTCGCACCCATATCCGGCTCTCCGATGCTCCACATAGGACACAAAATTCGTCCGCACCGGTGGATCATGGACGCCCGGACCGATGGCGTCAACGTTGGCCCGGCCACACCACCGGTCGTCCGGGGCGGGCGGCTCCCGCGGATTCCAGCGGCAGCGCGCGGGAATCCAGTGCCGCGAACCACCTCCCGCAGCGTTCGACCAGGTGACGCAGCTCGAAACGGCTCGCGACGGCCAACCTGCCGATCACGTCCGCTCCCACGATCGCCCAGCGGAACGCGGGACCGCACCCGCCGGCGTGCTCGACCCGGCCGGTGCCCTGCCACAGCCCGGTGCCCGGCGGTTCGACCTCCACCCAGGCACGCCCACCGGGCTGCAACAGCTGGCGCACCCGGCGGAGCAGCGCCCGCGGATCGCCGCCGATGCCGATGTTGCCGTCGACGAGCAGCGCCTCGCGCCAGTTGCCTTCGCCGGGGACCCGGTGGAACACGTCGCGGCACAGCGCCATGGCGTTCCGGCCGGCCGTGAGGCGGACGGCGAGTTGGGAGGTGTCGATGCCGAGCGCCACCACACCGCTTTCGGTGAGCGCCGATGTGAGCCGCCCCGGACCGCAGCCGATGTCGAGCGTCGGGCCCCGGCACGTGCGCAGCAGATACCGGTCGGCGGCGTCGGGCGCCGCGGACCAGCGATGTCCGGGCAGCGACCGGGCGAATCCGTCACTGGTCAGCAAAGTGCAGCCGCCACGGCGCAGGGCGACGTCGAACTCACCGCTCATCGGAGGCGATCCTTCGGTGCGCCACCGGCTCTGGAAGCGAGCACGGGAAGGCTTGCGGTGAAACGGGAACGCGGCAACGATCTCGCGACCCGCAGGGCGTCCTCCATGGTGTCCACATCGGTCAGTCGCGGCAATGCGGCCACGCGCAGGCCTGCCGCACGCAGCGCGGCCGAGGTTCGCTCCCCCGTGTCGGCGCGAGACGTGGGCACCCCGCGCAGCAGTTGCGCATCGGCGGCGGACCGGAAACCTGCCACCCACCAGCCGCCGTCCTCGGCCAGGCCGAGTGCCGCGTCCGCGCTGCCGAGCGCCTGGCACGCCTCGGTGAGCAGCTCGGGCGTCACCTGCGGGGTGTCCATCCCGATCTGCACGATCGAGAGGCCGGGATGCGCGGCAGCGGTGTCGGCGTGCGCGGCGGCCAACCGCGCGGGGAAACCATCGCCGCGTTGACCGAGAACAGTCCAGCCGCGCAATGCGCTGCGCAGCTGGACCGAACCGATGGCCGCGTCCAGGTCCCCGGCCATCGCGATCACCGGCCGGACACCGGGAGTGCTCCGCACGGCGTCCACTGTGTCCAGCAGGCTCGCGGCGGCGATGCGGGCCGCTTCGGCGTGCGTCGCCGGCGGGCACAACCGCGTCTTGACCAGACCCGGTACCGGAGCTTTCGCCACCACGAGGAGCGCCGTCGGGCTCACCACAGCACCCCTGCCATGTCGCGGACCGCGCGAACCGTGCCGAGCACCGAGCCGGAGACCTTCGACCGCGTCCCGGACGCGCGAGGCCGGTACGCCACGTCCAGCTCACGCACCCGCCAGTGCGCCTCCGCCGCCTTGCACAGCAGTTCGAGCGGATATCCGAAGCCGCGGTCCGCTACCCCCAGGCGCAGCAGGTCGGTCCGCCTGGCGGCGCGAATCGGGGCGATGTCGTGCACCGGCAGGCCCCGGCGCCGCAGCAACCCGGCGATCACCGCGTTCCCGGTCCTCGCATGCCACGGCCACGCTTCGGCCGACACCGGAACCCGCCGTCCGACCGCGAGTTCCGCCTTCCCCTGGCGCACCACGGCGACCAGCGATGGCAGCGCGTCCGGGTCCAGCGAGCCGTCGCAGTCCAGGAAGCACACGAATTCCGCTGTCGCGGCCGTCAACCCGGCGTGCACGGCAGCGCCGTAGCCGCGCCGGGGCTCCCGGACCACCGCCGCGCCGTGCGCCGCCGCGACCTCGGCCGAGCCGTCGGTGGAACCGTTGTCCACCACCAGCGGGCGGAATCCTGGCGGCATCGCGGCGAGCACGCCGGGCAGCGCGGCCGCCTCGTCCAAGCACGGCAGCACCACGTCCACATCGTCCATGCCAGCCAGTGAAACTCACCGCGGAAGGATCGGAAACTCGTGCCGGCCTTAAGGAATCATTACGTCCCGGGAAGTTCTTACGAGGTTCTGACGGATCGCACCGACGAGTTGGCCGACGAGCCTGACGGGTTTACCTTCGCAATGGTGCGACTCCTCCCCCGACGCGCCGGAATCCGGCCGGCGCGCGCCGATCTGATCGCGTTCGCCATCGCCATCACCGCGATCGCGGCAGCGGCGGTGGCCGGTTTCCTGCTGAACAGAGCGGGTGCTCCGCTGTACGCCGACGCGGCACCGCTGTTCGGGTACTGGCTACCCCGCGTCGGCCCGGGCACACCTCTCGCCCTGGCCACCGCGGGCGCCGTCATCGCCTGGGGCCCCGCGCTCGCCGCGCGCCTCCCCCGGGGAAGGCTGCTCGCGGCCGCATATCTCACCGCGTTGTTGTGGACCTTCTCGCTGGTGATGGTCGACGGCTGGCAGGACGGCTTCGCCGACCGGCTCACCGACTGGACGGAGTACCTGCACGACGTCCCGCGCGTGACCGACATCGGCGGCATGCTCGGGACGTTCACCGAACACGTCCTCGCCGGGCAGCCCGGTTCCTGGACGGTCCACGTTTCCGGGCACCCGCCGGGTGTTCTGCTGTGCTACGTCTGGCTGGCGCGGATCGGTCTCGGCGGTGGCGAATGGGCCGCAGTCGTGACGGTGCTCATCGGCGCCCTCGCGGCGGTGGCGGTGCCGGTCACCGTGCGGGTCCTGGCCGGAGCCGCAGCGGCCCGGGCGGTCGTGCCGTTCGTGGTCCTGTTCCCAGGCGCGGTGTGGGCCGGGGTTTCCGCCGACGGGATGTTCGCCGGGATCGCGGCCACCGGCGTGGCATTGCTCGCCGTCGCATCGGCGCGGACCGGGCCGGTCGCCGGGCTCGCTGCGGTTCTCGCCGGTGCTCTGCTCGGTTTCGGGCTGTTCCTGAGCTACGGCCTGGTGCTGATGTTCCCGATCGTGTGCGTGGTGCTGGTGCGCACCCGTGGGATTCGCGCGTTCCTGCTCGCGGCGGTCGGCGCTGCCTGCGTCGTCGCGGCGTTCGCGCTGCACGGGTTCTGGTGGCTGGACGGCTACCACCTGGTCGTCCAGCGCTACCAGCAGGGGGACTTCGCCCAGCGGCCGTACGGTTACTGGGTGGGCGGCAACATCGCCGCCCTGCTGATCTCGGCCGGTCCGCTGGCCGCGGTGGCGATCCGGCGGGCAGTCGTGGACCGGGGCGCCGCGGCGTGGCTGGTGCTGGCCGCCGCGACGGCGGTCCTGGCCGCCGATCTCTCCGGGCTGAGCAAGGCCGAGGTGGAGCGGATCTGGCTGCCGTTCGCGGTGTGGTTCGCTGTCGGGGCCGCGCTCCTGCCGGCCCGGTACCACCGCTGGTGGCTGGCCGGGCAGGCGATGACGGCGTTGGCGGTGAACCATTTGATCGCGACGAACTGGTGAGCCGATGAAGCACGAGGCCGAGATGCGACGGGTGCTCGTCGTCGACGACGACCACGCCGTCCGCGACGTGCTGCGCCGGTACCTGGAGCGCTCCGGCTACGAAGTCGGCCTGGCCGAGGACGGCGAGACCGCGCTTCGGCTGTTCGCCGAGCGGGAACCGGATCTGGTGGTGCTGGACCTGATGCTGCCCGGCATCGGCGGGCTGGAGGTATGCCGCCGGGTGCGGGAACGCGGCCAGGTCCCGGTGGTGATGCTGACCGCGCTGGGTGAGGAGTCCGACCGGGTTCTCGGCTTGGAGCTCGGCGCCGACGACTACGTCGTCAAGCCGTTCAGCCCGCGCGAACTGGTGCTGCGCGTCGGCTCGGTGCTGCGCCGCTCCCGCGCCGCGCCGGCCGAAGTCCGCGAACCCCTGACCGACGGCGCCCTGCGGCTGGACCTGGAGGCGCGGCGCGGCACGCTGGACGGCGTCGAGCTGGCGTTGACCGGTCGCGAATTCGACCTGCTGGCGTTCCTGCTGCGCAACCCGGGCCGGGCCTTCAGCCGACCGGAACTGCTGGAAGCGGTGTGGGGCTGGAACTTCGGCGACCACTCGACCGTGACCGTCCACATGAGACGCCTGCGGGAGAAGATCGAGCCGGACCCGGCGCGCCCCAGCCGGATCAGCACGGTCTGGGGCGTCGGCTACCGGTACGACCCGGCAGGCTCGTGAGCGGCAGTGGTCGCTCGGGCGGCCATGAGCACTCACGACGGAGCGGGATGGATTCGCGATGGACGTGATCACCGAGCTCACCCACGTCGTCCCGTACGCGATCGGCTTGTCGCTGCCGGTGGCGCTGGTGGGCGCAGGTCTGCTCGCCGTGCTGCGGCGCCGCTCGCTGGCCACGGCGTTGACCGTGCTCGTGCTGACCCCGCTGCTGGCCACGTTGGCCGGGGTCCTCGGCGTCACCGGGTTCATGTTCGGCCCGCAGCTGACGACCGTCGTCGTGATCTGCACGGCGGTCGCCGTCGTCACCGTGCCGGTCGCGGTGCTGCTGGGTCGCAGCATCGCCCGGCGCAGCGTGTGGGAGCGGGAGGCACGGGCCCGGGAACGAGCCGCCGAGGCGTCGCGTCGCGAGCTGGTCGCGTGGATCAGCCATGACCTGCGCACCCCGCTGGCGGGAATCCGCGCGATGGCCGAGGCGCTGGCGGACGGCGTGGTCGACGAGCCGGCCGAGGTGTGCGACTACGCCACCCGCATCCGCGGCGAGACCGAGCGGCTGTCCGGCATGGTCGAAGACCTCTTCGAACTGTCCCGCATCACCGCCGGCGCGCTGCGGCTGGACTTCTCCGCCGTCCCGCTGCAGGACGTCGTCAGCGAGGCGGTCGCGGCGGAGAACCCGCTGGCCAGGCGACGGGCGATCCGGCTGCGGACCGAGACCAGCGACTGGCCGGTGGTCTCCGGCAGCGATCCCGAACTCGCCCGCGTGGTGCGGAACCTGCTGTCGAACGCGATCCGCCACACCGCTGCGGAAGGCTCGGTGGTGCTGGCCGCCGGCCGCGACGGCGCGCACGCCTGGCTCCGCGTGGACGACGCCTGCGGCGGGATCGCGCCCGACGAGCTGGCGCGGGTGTTCGACGTGGCGTTCCGGGGAAACCAGGCGCGACGGGACGAGGCGGGCGCCGGGCTGGGCCTGGCGATCGCGCGTGGACTCGTGCAGGCGCACCACGGGACGATCACGGCCCGCAACCACGGGCCCGGCTGCCGCTTCGAGGTCAGGCTACCGCTCGCCCCCGCCGATCGCGGCGGGCTCCCGTAGCGGCGCGTGCGCGAAAGCCCGCACACCGGCGGCGAAATCGACCGATGCCCGGAATCCCAGCACCCGCGCCGCCTTCGCGGGATCGGCCACGATGTGCCGCACGTCGTTGGGCCGCGCTCCGCCCACGATGCGCGGAGCCGGGCCGCCGCAGGCCCGCGCGAGCTCATCCGCAAGGTCGCCGATCGTGCGCGGCCGACCGGAGCAGATGTTGAGCGCGTCCAGTCCTCCTTGCGGCGGTTCGGTTTCCAGCGCCGCGACGTTGGCAGCGGCGACGTCGGTCACGTGCACGAAATCCCGCCGTTGGCGGCCGTCCTCCAGCACGACCGGTGCTTCGCCGTTGTGCAGCGCGGAGCGGAACAGCGACGCGACGCCGGCGTACGGGGTTCCGCTGGGCATCCACGGCCCGTAGACGTTGTGGTAGCGCAAGGCCCACACGCCACCACCGGTTTGGCGGGCCCACGCCGCGGCCAGATGCTCCTGTGCGAGCTTGGTCGCTGCGTACGTGCTGCACGGGTCCAGTGCGGCGTCTTCAGGCACCAGCTCGGGTTCGAGCGAGGTCGCGCAGGTGGGGCACCGGGGTTCGAACCGCCCGGCGGCGATGTCGTCGGCTCGCCGCGGGGCGGGCCGGACCAGCGCGTGCTGCGAGCAGCGGTAGCGGCCTTCGCCGTAGACGACCATCGACGACGCCAGCACGAGGCGGCGCACCCCGGTCGCGTGCATGGCGGCGAGCAGCACTGCGGTGCCGAAGTCGTTGTGCGAGACGTAGTCGGGCATGTCCGAGGGATCGACGCCGTGGCCGACCATGGCGGCCTGGTGGCACACGACGTCCACGCCGTCGAGCAGCTCGCGCACCGCGCTGAAATCCCGCACGTCGCCGCGCACCAACCGGTGGCGCGAGCGGGGTTCGGTGCCGTGCGCTTGCGGTAGGAACACGTCGAGCAGCACGACTTCGTGCCCGCGGTCGGCCACGGCGTCCGCGATGGCCGCGCCGATGAACCCGGCCCCGCCTGTTATCAGAATTCGCACGCCCCGACCGTAAGGCCGGCCGGCGCCGATCGGCGCGTCGAACGCCGCGACGTCATGATTCCGTCAGATCTTGCCGTTGTCTTACGGGGTCGGACGGCCACTGGCGATGGCGGCCCGAGCGGCGTCGAATGGAGGCATGACCTCAGTACCGATATCACGGCCGCGGGCCGCCGTGATCGGCCTGCTCGCCACCGCCGCCGCGCTCGGCGCGGGGCACCTCGTCGCAGGCCTGGCCGCCGTCCCGTCGCCGTTCGTCGCGGTGGGCGGCGCGTTGATCGACCTGACGCCGGAGCCGGTGAAGGAACTGGCCATCGCGCTGTTCGGCACCGCCGACAAGCTGGCGCTGCAGACCGGCATGGTCCTCGTGATCGCGGCCCTTGCGGTCGTGGCAGGGCTGCTGTCCCGGCGGCGCTGGTGGCCGGGCGCGGTCGTGATCGGCCTGTTCGGAATGGCCGGCGTGGCCGCGGCGATGTCCCGGCCGGAGGGCGGCGTGCTCGCGGCGCTGACGTCCGTGGTGGTCGGCGTCGCCGTGTTCTGGTGGCTGCACCGGGCCGCCCGGCCCGGTACCGAGGCCCCGGCCGAGGTGGACGCGACTCGGCGGAAGTTCCTGATCACGTCGTCGCTGGTGGTCCTCGGCGCGAGCGCCGCCGGCATCGTCGGCGGCATCCTGCAGCGCGGCGCGGACGTGATCTCCTCGCGGCTCGCGGCCGCTGCGCGCATCCCGAAGGTCCCGGAGCCGGCCATCCCGCCCGGCGCGGACTTCGTCGCCTCCGGCACCCCGACGTTCCTGACGTCGAACCGGGACTTCTACCGGATCGACACGGCGCTGGCGGTTCCGCAGCTCCGCGCCGAGGACTGGCGGCTGCGGCTGCACGGCATGGTGCGGCGCGAGCTGGAGCTGACCTACGACGACCTGCTGCAGCGCCGGGTGGAGGCCCGCCCGATCACGCTCACCTGCGTGTCCAACGAGGTCGGCGGCCCGCTGATCTCCACGGCGACGTTCGTCGGCGTGCCGGTGCGCGACCTCCTGCTGGAGGCCGGGGTGCGGCCCGGCGCCCAGCAGCTGTTCACCACCAGCGTCGACGGCTACACGGCGGGCACACCGCTGGACGTGCTGCTCGAACCGGACCGGGGTGCATTGCTGGCCGTCGGCATGAACGGCGAGCCGCTGCCCACCGAGCACGGCTTCCCGGTCCGCATGGTCGTCCCCGGGCTGTACGGCTACGTGTCGGCGACCAAGTGGCTGGTGGACGCCGAGGTCACCACCTTCGACCGGCAGCACTACTGGGAGCGGCGGGGCTGGGCCCGGCAGGCACCGATCAAGACCGAGTCCCGCATCGACCGCCCGCGGCCGGGGAGAACGGTGCCCGCCGGTCCGGTGGTGCTGGCCGGCATCGCCTGGGCGCAGCACACCGGTATCGACCGGGTGGAGGTCCGCGCCGACGGCGGCGAGTGGCGGCCCGCCGAGCTCGCCGCCGACGTCAGCCGCGACACCTGGCGCATGTGGCGCGCCACCCTGGACCTCCCGCCCGGCGATCACGTCGTGGAATGCCGGGCGACCGACCGGACCGGCAAGCCGCAGACGCCGGAACACCGCTCGGTCGTCCCGGACGGCGCAACCGGCTGGCACGCCGTGCGATTCACCTGCACCGCATGACGGCTACGACTGGCGCGCCGCGACCTCGGCGGCGGGCGCGGGTTCCCGCTCGGGCTCGGCGAGCATGGCGTAGATCGCCACGGACAACGCCGCGCAGATGGCCGCGCTGGACCACAGCACGACCTGCCAGGCCCCGGTGAAGCTCTGCGTGACGAAATCGAAGAACTGGGGCCGGATTCCGCCGGGGAGCATCGACATCGGCCCGCCGAGGTCGCCGGAGTTCACGCTGTTGGCCAAGGCTTCCGGCGTGCCCGGATAGCGGGGCGACCACCCATCGCCGAGCCGGTTCCCCAGCAGGTCGACCAGGGCCGAACCGGCCGCCGCGATGACCACGGCCTCGCTGCCCAGCCGGAGGGTGTTGAGGAAACCCGCTGCGGCACCGGTGGATTCGGCCGGCACCACGGTCAGCACCGCCCCGTCGACCAGCCCGAAGTTCAACCCGAGGCCGACGCCGAGCAGGATCAGCGGTCCGGCAAGCGCGGCGACGCCGACGCCGGGCTGGAGGATGGCGGCCAGCCAGCCGACACCGATCGTCAGGCACGCCAGGCTCAGGGCGAACACGGTCCTGGCGACACAACCGATCCTGATCAGCCGATTCGCCAGGATCGGAGTCACCAGGATGGGCAGGGTCATGAGCAGCATCGTCGCGCCCGCCGCCTGGCTGCTCGCCCGGTTGGCGACCAGCAGGTAGTTCGGCAGCAGGGGCAGCAGGATCACGAAGGCGAACGTGACCACCACGGGGATCAGGCACAGCGCCACGAACCTCGTGCTGCGCAGCAGCGCCAGGTCGAACATCGGATGCCGCTGCCGCCGCTCGACGAGCACGAACAGCACCATCAGCAGCACCGATCCGGCGAGCAGCCCCAGCACGCCGGGACTTCCCCAGCCCCACTGCGGGCCTTCGACGACGCCGAGCATCAGCAGGAACAGGCCGGCGACGAACGTCGAGGTGCCCGCCCAATCCACTGTGGACCCGGCCGCGCCACGGGACTCCCGCAGGAACGGGACGGCGAGCAGCACCAGCAGCATCAGCAGCCCGTGCGAACCGAAGAACGACCGCCAGCCGAGGTTGTCGGACAGCAGCCCGGCCGCCATCGCTCCCAGGGCGAGCCCTGCGCCGGTGGTGATGCCGACGGCGGCGAACACCCTGGTGCGCGCCGCTCCCCCGAAAGTCGTCGCCAGGATCGAGCTTCCGCTGGTCAGCAACGCCGCAGCACCGACACCGGCGATCCCGCGGGCGAGGTCGAGCAGGTAGATGTCGGTCGCCACCGCGCTCACCATCGATGCGGCGGCGAACAGCGCCGCGCCCGCGGTGAAGACGCGGCGGCGTCCGAGCAGGTCGGCCAGCGAGCCGCAGGCGAGCATGAAGCTGGCGAAGGTCAGGTTGTAGGCGTGCACCGCCCACTGCAACGCGTCCAGCGACGCATGCGTCTCGGCGCCGATGTGCGGCAGCGCCACGCCCGACCCGGTCACCGAGGTCGGCAGGATCAACAGGGTCAGCAGGATCGCGACCAGCGCGATCCCGGACCTCGCCCGGACACCCACGAGGGCACTCATTTTCCTTGCATTTCCTTCGGATTCGCTAAGACTCGGGCTGTTCAGAAGCTCACGACGCCGGCGCGACGGGGAACGAGCCCACGAGGCCGCCGTCGACGAGGAGGTCCTGGCCGGTGATGTAAGCGGCGTCGTCGGAGGCCAGGAACGCCACCGCCGCAGCCACGTCGTCCGGGTGACCGAGAGAACCCAGCGGTACCTCGGCGGCGTTGCGCGCCTCGGCTTCGGGATCCTGGTTCGCGGCCCGGTACATCTCCGTGTCGATGTAGCCCGGGCTGACCGAGTTGACCCGGATGCCGCGCGGTGCGAGGTCGGCGCCGAGCGTGCGAGCGAGGTTGTGCACTGCGGCCTTGGTCGCGGAGTAGATCGAGGCGATGGGCAGGCCGCGCTGCAACGTCCAGGAGGCGTTGATGACGATCGCCCCGCCGTCGCGCATCAGCGGCAGGGCCTTGCTGATGGTGAAGAAGACACCCTTGAAGTTGACGTCGACGGTGCGGTCGAAGTCCGCCTCGGTGAGCTCGGCGCTCGGCTTGAAGATCCCGACGCCGGCGTTGGCGAACACCGCGTCCAGCCCGCCGCGCCAGGTCTCGATCCGCCGCACGAGGCGGTCCAGGTCGTCCTGCGAGGTCACGTCGGCGCGAACGGGGAGGAGCCGGTCCGAGTCGAGCCCTGCGGCGGCGGCGTCCAGGCGCGCCTGGTCGCGACCGCTGATGACGACGTACGCGCCTTCGTCGAGGAGCCGACGCGCGGTGGCGAGCCCCATACCGCTGGCGCCGCCGGTGATCAGGACGGTCTTGTTCGTGAATCGCTGCATGCCAACGATCCTCAGGCCACGCAAGCGCCTCCGGGAGTGTCGGCCGAGCCTGGGTCTGGCACCACCAGCCTCAGCGCGCCGCCGGTTCGGCCAGCAGTTCTTCCAGCCGCGGTTCGGTGCCGGTACCCGGCTTCGGCACGTGCAGCAGCAGCCGGTGTCCCGGCTGATCGGCCAGCGGCAGCGAGTTGTACTCGAAGACCAGCTCCCCGACCGCGGGGTGGTCGACGACCTTGATCCCCTGGGTCGCGCTGCCGATCCCGTGCTCCGCCCAGATGTCGGCGAACGCGGCGCTCACCGCGCACATGTCCTCGGCCAGCCGGCCGAACTCCGGGTCGTCCGGGTAGCGCGCGGCATCCGCCCGGAACTGGCCGACGATCTGCCGCGCCGCGTCCTCCCAGTGGCAGATCGCGGCCCGGTAGCGGGCGTTGGTGAAGAAGCTGACCAGGCAGTTGTGATCGATCTGGCCGTAGCCGAACACCTCTTCGGCCGCGCGGTTGACGGCGACGAGGTTCCAGTGCCGGTCGATGACGTAGGCGGGGCGCGGCAGCCAGCCGTCGATCACCCGCCGCAGCTCGGGCGCGACTTCCCGGTCCACCGGTGGCGCCTGCGGTGGGTTGAGCCCCGCCAGCAGGTACAGGTGTTCGCGCTCGGCGGTGTCGAGCCGCAGCACGCGCGCGATGGCGTCCAGCACCTCGGCGGACACGTTGATCTCCCGGCCCTGCTCCAGCCAGGTGTACCAGGACGCGCCGACCCCGGCGAGCACGGCGACCTCCTCGCGGCGCAACCCCGGCGTGCGCCGCCCGCGCCCGGCCGGCATCCCCACGTCCTCGGGCGTCAGCCGGGCCCGTCGCGAGCGCAGGAACTCGCGCATCTCGGTACTGCGCCGCTCTCGGGCCGCTGCGGGAAGCCGCGAAACATCCATCCGCCCATGCTAGGAACACGCCGTCAGAGCACGCCGAGCAGGATCGGGGCGGCGTTGGTCGCGCCGTGGACGACCAGCAGCGGCCACATCAGGCGGTACTTGCTCCACAGGTACCCGAGGAAGAGCCCCAGGACGCCTTGGTTGACGACGACCGAGGCGAGATCGACGCCCAGTTCACCGTTGCCCTGGATGGCGACGTGCCACACCGCCCAGAGCAGCGAGGCGAGCACCATGGCGGGCCAGCGCCCGAGCAGGACCTCCCACCTGGTCTGCAGCCACCGCCGGTAGAAGACCTCTTCGAGGAAGCTGTTGATCAGGAAGCCCACCACCACCGCGACGATCAGCGTGACGAGATCGACGGTGAACGCCAGGTCGCTCGGCGGCATCGCCAGCGGGCCCGTGTAGCTGAGCGCGAACCAGGTCACCACCGGGATCAGCGGCCCCCAGTTCCGCCACGACCCCGGCGCTCGGAGCGCCGGCGTCCGAGCCGCGCCCTTGCGGCGCAGCAGCCAGAAGGTCACCGCCGGAACTCCGAGCAACAACACCAGCTTCAGCGCCACGTGAGCCGGTTCGCCGCCCCCGGCCGACCACAGCAGCACGGCGAAGAGCACGGCCGCCGCCGTGAGAACGGACGCCTCGATGCGGACCGCCTTCCCCACGGGCCGACCGGCCGGCTCCCGCCGGGCATCCGGCGGCACGAGGCGGACGAGCACGATGCCGACGAGCGCCGGAATCCAGCGGTGCCACAGCGGAATGGTGTCGTCGTGGTCGGCGGAGTACCTGATGCCCGTGTTGCCGGTCAGGAACAGCAGGGCGATGGCTCCGGCGAACACGGCCAGCCCCGCGAGGAGCACGACCGTTCCACCGGACGCGCTCGTCCGCCGCAGTTTATTCAGCACAGCTGTACCGTAGCGGTTACCGCACAGCTGTGCTATAAAAATGGGCATGCCGAAGCTCGTCGACCACGACCAGCGGCGCGCCGAACTCGTCCGTGCCGCGTGGGCCGTGATCAGCCGCGACGGCATCGAGGGCGCCACGGTGCGGAAGGTCGCCGACGAGGCGGGCGTTTCCACCGGCGGGCTGCGGCACTACTTCGACAGCCAGCGGGGACTGCTCCGCTTCGCGGCGGAAGCGGTGGCCACCAACGCCGGCTCGCGCCTCGCCGAGCACCGGCGCAACGAGCGACCCGGCATGCGGCGGGCCCAGCTGCTGCTGGAGGAGTTCCTCCCACTCGACGACGAGCGGCGGGTGGAGGTGGACGTGTGGTCGGCCTGCCTGCTGCGGGCGCGCGTCGACCACTCGCTCGACGGGCTGCGCAAGACCGCCTGGGAAGGCGAACGGCACGTCTGCCGGATCGCGGTCGCGGACTGCTGCGCCGTGCCACCCCCGGCCGCCATCGGCGACGAGCTCCCCGACGCCCGGCTGGAGCAGCTGGCCAGGCGCCTGCACGTCTTCGTGGACGGCATGACGCTGCAGGCGGCGACCTATCCGCGCGAGCTCCCGGCCGCCGAGGTGCGCCGCCTGCTCCGCGCGGAGCTGGAGCTCGTTTCCCGCTCCGCGAAGGAGAAGCCCCGGACGGGCTGAGCGTCCACAAGAGACCGTCAGTCCGCGAGGCCGTCGAGTTCGGCCGCGTTTCCGCCGCCGCTCTGGGCCAGGTTGCGCAGTTCCTGGAGGGCCACCGACAGCATCGACACGTCCGGCTCCGCGGCATCCTTCAGCAGCACGAAGGTTTCCCGGTACATCCGGACGCGGTCGGGGTTGCCGTCGAGCCAGGCGTCGACGAGCCGATCCGGTGGCGTCGATTCGTCCGCGCCGTGCAGCGCGGCGGCGGTGAGCCTGCGGCGCTGGGTGAGCAGGTCGTCGCGCAGCGATGCCTTGGCCAGCATGGTCCAGTGCGAGTCGCTCACCTGCTCCACCGCCTGTTCCTTCAGCCAGTCGAGGTCGAGCCGCTCGCCCAGCGCGAAGTACAGCCCGGCCGTCCACTCCAGGTCGCGGCCGGATGCCCACGAGATCTCCGCGATGTCCATGCCCGAGCACAGCGGGTCGAGCACGAAGACCCGCTCGCACAGCCGCTCCGGGACGCCGGTCCCGGCTAGCGCGGCGATCGCCCGCTCCACCCGCCGCCGTTCCCGCCCGGTGAGCCGGCCGCGCAGGGCGTGGGCCAGCCGCAGCATCGCCGGCCGGAATCGCCGCACCTCGACCGCCGTGTCGATCTCCCGGCGGTTGCGCAGCAACCACAGCGCCACCTGTTCGACGACCTCGCGGACCGCAGCCAGCAGCCGCAACTGGGCATGAGCGTGCCGGGGCAGCTCCAGGGCGTCGATCTCCGCCCAAATCGCGGGCAGGTCCAGCAGGTCGCGCGTCGCGACGTAGACCCGGAACGGCGCGCTGAGGTCCCCGGTGAGCTGCATCAGGCGGCGCAGCACTCCCGATCCCAGCCGGTTGATCATCTCGTTGGCCAGCACGGTCGTGGCGATCTCCCGGCGCAGCGGGTGGGCCTGGATCTCGTCGGCGAACTCGGTGCGCAGCGCCGCGGGCAGATACTCGACGATCCCGGCCATCACGTGCGGGTCGTCCGGCACCGCCGAATCGAGCACCATCCGGTGGAACTGGTTCTTGCTGTGCGCGAGCAGCACGGCCAACTCCGGCCGGGTCAATCCCAGCCCCAGGGCCCGCCGTTGAGCGATGACGTCGTCGTCCGGCAGCGACTCCAGCGCCCGGTCGAGGAAACCCTCGCCCTCCAGGAATCGCATCAGCTGGAGGTTCCGGTCCAGGGTGGTCTGGCCGAGCGCCTCGCTGACGCTGATGGACTGCGCCTGCCGGTAGTTGTCGGCCAGCACCTGCTCGGCGACCTCGGCGTCGACTTCGGCGAGCAGCCGATCGCGGCGCTGCGACGGGATCCCACCGGCCGAGTCCAGCAGGATCTTGAGGTTCACCTCGCGGTCGGAGATGTCGACGCCCGCCGAGTTGTCGATGAAGTCGGTGTTGATGCGGCCGCCGCGCAGGGCGAACACGATCCGGGCGGGTTGGGTGAACCCGAGGTTCCCGCCCTCGGCGACCACCCGCGCCCGCACCTGGTCCGCGTCGACCTGGGCACCCTCGTTCGCCCTGTCGCCGACCTGCGCGTTCGACTCCGCGGCGGCCTTGACGTAGGTGCCGATACCGCCGTTGAACAACAGGTCGACCGGCGCCCGCAGGATCGCCTGGATGAGCTCGTCGGCGGGCATCGATGCCACGTCGACGTCGAGGACGCGCCGGACCTGCGCGGTCAGCGGGACCGACTTCGCGCTGCGGGCGAACACCCCGCCGCCGGGCGAGATCAGCGTCGGGTCGTAGTCCGCCCACGAGGAGCGCGGCAGGCCGGACAGCCGGCGGCGCTCGGTCCAGGACACCAGCGGGTCCGGTGCGGGGTCGAGGAAGATGTGCCGGTGGTCGAAGGCGGCGACCAGTTTCACGGTGCGCGACAACAGCATCGCGTTGCCGAACACGTCACCGGACATGTCGCCGATCCCGGCCGCGGTGAACTCGTCGCGCTCCGGGTCCACGCCCAGCTCGCCGAAGTGGCGGCGCACCGATTCCCAGGCGCCGCGCGCCGTGATGGCCATCGCCTTGTGGTCGTAGCCGCGCGAACCGCCCGACGCGAACGCGTCGCCCAGCCAGAACCCGTACTCCGCGGCGATCGAGTTCGCCAGGTCGGAGAACGCAGCGGTGCCCTTGTCCGCGGCCACCACCAGGTACGGGTCATCGGAGTCGTGGCAGACCGTGTCCGCCGGCCGGAGCACCGCACCGCCGCGACGGTTGTCGGTGACGTCGAGCAGCCCGCGGACGAACATCGTGTAGCAGTCGCGCACTTCCGCGGCCACGGCCTCCGGGTCGGTGCTCGGCGGCGGTCGTTTGACGACGAACGCGCCCTTGGCGCCCTGCGGCACGATGACCGCGTTCTTGACCATCTGCGCCTTCAGCAGGCCCAGCACCTCCGCGCGGAAGTCCTCCGGGCGGTCAGACCAGCGGATGCCGCCGCGAGCCACCTTCGCCGCGCGCAGATGCACGCCCACCACGCGCGGCGAGTAGACGAACGTTTCCACGGCGGGCCGAGGCCCTGGAAGGAAGGGCAGTTTGCCCGGGTCGAGCTTGAGCGTCAGGTGCGGCTTGGCGTGACCGTCGCGCCCGCGCTGGAAGAAGTTGGTCCGCACCGCCGCGAGCACCACAGTCCGCACCGCGCGCAGCACTCGGTCCTCGTTGAGGTGCACCACCGAGTTGAGTGCCTCCTCGACGCGGGAGTCCAGCGCGACCTGCCGTCCGGGGTCGGCGACCGCCGGGTCGAAGCGGGTCCGGAACAGCGCCACCAGCAGCCTGGTCACCTCGCAGTGCGCGAGCAGCGTGCGCTCCACGTACGACTGGCTGAACGTGACGCCGCCCTGCCGCAGGTACGCGTGGATCGCGCGCAGCAGCACCACGTCCCGCCAGCCGATCCCGGCCTTCAGCACGAGCTGGTTGAAGCCGTCGTCCTCCGCGTCCCCTCGCCACACCGCGGTGAACGCGGCCGCCACCAGGTCTCGGGCCACCGGGTCGGCCAGCAGCGCGGAATCCCTCGGCAGCAGCTCGAACTCCTCGACCCGGACAGCGCCGCGGCCCGCCGGGCGCACGTCGAACGGCCGGTGGTCGGCGATGCGCAGGCCCATGTTCTCCAACACCGGGAACACGTCGGCGAGCAGCGCCGGACGCGGGCTCGACCACAGCAGCGCGAACCGGGCGTTCGCGCCGGAACCCAGCAGCGGCAGCATCGTCAGCCGGGGCCCCGCACCGGGCCGGAACTCCTCCAGCGCGCCGACGTCCAGGGCCGCTTGGCCCGCGGAGAACACGTCCTGGTAGCCAGCGGGAAACGCCTCCGCGTACCGGGCGAACAACCGGCGCCCTTCGGCGGAGCCGTACCGATCCGCCAGCTGGACGCGGAGCTCGTCCTGCCACGACTCGGTCGCGGGAACGACCACCGCCACCACCCCCTCGACGAAACGAGGGCCGCATCGACGGTCCTGGCCCGAGTCTAGGCGGCCACCACCGGGCCCACATCGCGCCGGGCACCACCGGCCACGGCACAGCATCTCCGCCCCAGCCGCCCCGCCGACGGCCGTTCATCCACATCGGACGATCACCGAGCAGGCCCGGGCCGCCGAACAGATCAACGACGCTGCGCCGACCGAGCGGCGTCGCAGAAGTGCGGCCGGACACCGGGACGACCCGCGATCAGACCCCATCCCGGCCGATTCCTCCGATTGATCGACGACTAATGATGGTTCACCTGAGCCGAATAGCGGGCGAGATGTAGATCAAAAGGACATGCCACCGACATCGGGCCGATCGAGAATCCTTCAAGGGATTCCAAAGCAACGTAAAATATTGCTGGCATATACCTGCAATAAGTCACCCATTAGTACGAACCCGCTGCTCATGCAGCTTTAAATGGAATGCCAATTCGTCGACAAATTGGACAAAAGAAATTCGATAACCGCAGTCGCGCAAATCGGTCACCGAGATTTTTTCGCAATTAAAGCATGTGAAGTTTCCCATACTTAATGACGATGCGCGGCGGATAGCGCGACCCTAGGTTGTGATCGCGGACCAACGCGGTATTCGCCGCGACGTTTCTCCGCGAGACCGGGAGAAGTGACCATGTGCGCAGCACCGATCCGGGATGCCGAAGGAGCACCCGGACGATTCCCCGAAGACCGGGCGGAAGGCAACGCCGGTGACGCACTGCTGAGACTGGGCCGCCTGGTGTCCAAAGCGGACACTTCCGCGGACCTGCGCGCGGTGTACCGCAAGGGCGGCCGCGAGGGCGACGCCTTCTACCGCGACCGGTGGAGCCACGACAAGGTGGTGCCCTCCACGCACGGCGTGAACTGCACCGGCTCCTGCCGGTGGAACGTGTACGTCAAGGACGGCATCATCACCTGGGAGGCGCAGGACACCGACTACCCGAGCGTCGGCCCGGACCGGCCCGAGTACGAGCCGCGCGGCTGCCCGCGCGGCGCCTCGTTCTCGTGGTACTCCTACTCCCCCACCCGCATCCGCTTCCCGCACGCCCGCGGCGTGCTGGTGGAGATGTACCGCCAGGCCCGGCGGGAGACCGGCGATCCGGTCGCCGCCTGGAAGTCCATAGTGGATGATCCGGAGCAGCGGGCGCGCTACCAGCGGGCGCGCGGCAAGGGCGGGCTGGTCCGCATCACCTGGGACGAGGCGGTCGAGATGATCGCCGCCGCGCACGTGCACACCATCGCCGCGCACGGCCCGGACCGGATCGCCGGGTTCTCCCCGATCCCGGCGATGTCGATGGTCTCGCACGCGGTCGGCTCGCGGTTCATGGCGCTGATCGGCGCGCCGATGCTGTCGTTCTACGACTGGTACGCGGATCTGCCGGTCGCCTCGCCGCAGGTGTTCGGCGACCAGACCGACGTGCCCGAGTCCGCGGACTGGTGGGACGCCGCCTACCTGATGATGTGGGGCTCCAACGTGCCGGTGACCCGCACCCCGGACGCGCACTGGATGACCGAGGCCCGCTACCGGGGCCAGAAGGTCGTGGTCGTCTCGCCCGACTACGCCGACAACACCAAGTTCGCCGACGAATGGCTCGCGCCGCACCCCGGCACCGACGCGGCGCTGGCGGTGGCGATGGGCCACGTGGTGCTCAAGGAATTCTTCGTCGACGACCCGACGCCGTTCTTCACCGACTACGTGCGGCGCTACACCGATCTGCCGTTCCTGGTCAGCCTCGTCGAGCGCGGCGGCGGCCTCGTGCCGGGCAAATTCGTCACCGCCGCCGACCTCGGCGGCGAAGGCGCGCACGAGGAGTGGAAGACGGTGCTCCTCGACGACGCGACCGGCGAACCCGTGGTGCCCAACGGATCCATGGGATTCCGCTGGAACGACGGCGAAACCGGGCGGTGGAACCTCGACCTCGGCGCCGTGACACCGCGGCTGAGCCTGCACGACCACGACGCCGAAGCGGTCGAGGTGGTGCTGCCCCGCTTCGACGCTCCGGACGGCACCGGCGCGGCGATCACCCGCGGTGTCCCGGCGACCCGGCTGCGCCCGGACGGCCCGCTGGTGACGACGGTCTTCGACCTGCTGCTCGCGCAGTACGGGGTCGGCCGCGAGGGCCTGCCCGGCAGCTGGCCGGCCGGCTACGACGACGCGGACCAGCCCGGCACGCCCGCCTGGCAGGAGCAGATCACCTCGGTGCCCGCCGCGCGGGCGGCGCGGATCGCCCGCGAGTTCGCCGACACCGCGATCCGCTCCAAGGGCCGGTGCATGATCCTCATGGGCGCGGGCACCAACCACTGGTTCCACTCCGACGAGGTGTACCGGACGTTCCTGACCCTGCTGATGCTCACCGGCTGCCAGGGCCGCAACGGCGGCGGCTGGGCGCACTACGTCGGCCAGGAGAAGGTCCGGCCGCTGACCGGCTGGGCCACGCTGGCGTCCGCGGCGGACTGGCAGCGCCCGCCCCGCCAGATGATCGGCACCGCCTGGTTCTACCTGCACACCGGGCAGTGGCGCTACGACGGGCTCACCGCGGACGCGCTCGCCTGGCCCGGCGCGGCCGGGACGCTCGCCGGCGCGACGGCCGCCGACTGCCTCGCCCGCTCGACGCGCGCGGGCTGGATGCCGTCCTACCCCACCTTCGACCGCAATACGCTGGACCTCGCCGACGAGGCCGAGGCCGCCGGGCTCGAACCCGTCGAGCACGTCGTGCGGGAACTGCGGGAGGGGCGGCTCGGTTTCGCGGGCGAGGACCCGGACGCGCCGGCGAACTGGCCGCGGGTGCTGACGGTGTGGCGCTCCAACCTGCTGGGTTCGTCGGCCAAGGGCAACGAGTTCTTCCTCAAGCACCTGCTGGGCACCGACGCGGCGCCGCGCTCGACGGAGCCCGAACAGCCGCCCGCCGAGGTGCACCGCGCCGCGGCGGCCGAGGGCAAGCTGGACCTGCTGCTGTCGCTGGACTTCCGGATGACCAGCACCACGCTGTTCTCCGACGTCGTGCTGCCCGCCGCCACCTGGTACGAGAAGCACGACCTGTCCTCGACGGACATGCACCCGTACGTGCACTCCTTCAACGCCGCCGTCGACCCGCCGTGGCAGTGCCGCACCGACTTCGACGCGTTCCACGCCATCGCCGCGAAGTTCAGCGAGCTCGCCGAACGGCACCTCGGCGTCCGGCGGGACGTGGTGGCGACCGCGCTCGGCCACGACACCCCGGGCGAGGCGGCGCAACCCGGCGGCGTGCTGCGCGACTGGCGCAGCGGCGAAGTCGACCCGGTACCCGGGCGCACCATGCCGACGCTCACGGTCGTCGAGCGCGATTATCCTGCGGTGGCCGCGAAACTCGGCGCGGTCGGCCCGCTGCTGGACAAGCTCGGCACCACGACCAAGGGCTACACCGTCGAGGTCGGCCCGGAGCTGGCGTGGCTGGCCGAGTCCAACGGGGTCGCGGCCGGCGGACCGGCCGCGGGCCGCCCGCGACTGGACACCGACCGCCGGGCCGCCGACGCCATCCTCGCGCTGTCCGGCACCACCAACGGCCGGCTGGCCAACGAGGGCTTCCGGGCGCTGGAAGAGCGGGTCGGCCGCGACCTGACGCACATCTCGGCCCACCACGCCGGACACCGGGTGACCTTCGCCGACACCAGGTCCCGGCCGGTGCCGGTGGTCACCAGCCCGGAGTGGTCCGGCGACGAGTCCGGCGGCCGGCGCTACTCGCCGTTCACCATCAACGTCGAACAGCTCAAGCCCTGGCACACCCTCACCGGCCGCCAGCACTTCTTCCTGGACCACGACTGGATGGCCGAGCTCGGCGAGCAGCTGCCGCTGTACCGGCCGCCGCTGGACCTGCACCGCCTGGCAGGCGAACCCCGGCTCGGCCCGGACGGCACCGCCGAGGTGGTGGTGCGGTACCTGACGCCGCACTCGAAGTGGTCGATCCACAGCGAGTACCAGGACAACCCGATCATGCTGACGCTCTCCCGGGGCGGGCCGACGTTCTGGATGAGCCCGGCGGACGCCGCCGCCATCGGAGTCGCCGACAACGACTGGGTGGAGGCCGTCAACCGCAACGGCGTCGTGGTCGCCCGCGCGGTCGTGTCGCACCGGATGCCCACCGGCACCGTGTTCATGTACCACGCGCAGGACCGGACGGTGAACGTGCCGAAGAGCGAGACCACCGGCCGGCGCGGCGGCATCCACAACTCGCTGACCCGCGTGCAGATCAAGCCGACGCACCTCATCGGCGGCTACGCCCAGCAGTCCTTCGCGCTGAACTACCACGGTCCCACCGGGAACCAGCGCGACGAGATCACCGTCATCCGCCGCCGCGACCAAGCGGTGGAGTACTGACGCGAGCGTCGAAAAGGAGTACTGATGCGCGTCATGGCACAACTGGCCATGGTGATGAACCTGGACAAGTGCATCGGCTGCCACACCTGCTCGGTCACCTGCAAGCAGACCTGGACCAACCGGGGTGGCGTCGAGTACGTCTGGTTCAACAACGTGGAAACCCGCCCCGGACAAGGATATCCGCGCCGCTACGAGGACCAGCGGCAGTGGCGCGGCGGCTGGGAGCTCGACCGCCGCGGCCGGCTGAAGCTGCGCGGCGGCGGGCGGCTGCGCAAGCTCGCGACGCTGTTCGCCAACCCGGACCTGCCAGAGCTCGACGACTACTACCAGCCCTGGACCTACGACTACCGGATGCTGCTCGAAGCGCCGCTGGGCGACGACACCCCGGTGGCCCGCCCCAACTCGGCGATCACCGGGCGCCCGGCGAACGTCCGATGGGGACCGAACTGGGAGGACTCGCTGGGCGGCACGCCCGAGCACGGCGAGGCGGATCCGGTGGTGGCGAAGCTGCGCGACGAGCTGGGCACCCGCATCCGGTTCGAGTTCGAGCAGTCGTTCCTGTTCTACCTGCCGCGGATCTGCGAGCACTGCCTCAACCCGTCCTGCGTCGCGTCCTGCCCGTCCGGCGCGATGTACAAGCGCGCCGAGGACGGCATCGTGCTCGTCGACCAGGACCGCTGCCGCGGCTGGCGGATGTGCGTTTCCGGCTGCCCGTACAAAAAGGTCTACTTCAACCACAAGACCGGCAAGGCCGAGAAGTGCACCTTCTGCTACCCGCGGATCGAGGTCGGCCAGCCGACGATCTGCTCGGAGACCTGCGTCGGCCGCCTGCGCTACATCGGCGTGCTGCTCTACGACGCCGACCGGGTCGGCGAGGCGGCGGCGGTGACCGACGAGCACGGGCTCTACCCGGCGCAGCGCGATCTCTTCCTCGACCCGGACGACCCGGTGGTGGCGGCGGCGGCCGAGCGGGCGGGCATCCCGCACGACTGGGTCGAGGCGGCCAGGCGCTCCCCGGTCTACGACCTGATCTGCCGGTACCGCGTCGCGCTGCCGCTGCACCCGGAATACCGCACCATGCCGATGGTCTGGTACATCCCGCCGCTGTCGCCGGTCGTGGACGCCGTCGCTGAGACCGGGTTCGACGGCGAGGACGCCGGGAACCTCTTCGGCGCCATCGACGCGCTGCGCATCCCGATCGAGTACCTGGCCGAGCTGTTCACCGCGGGCGACATCGGCCCGGTGCGCGACTCCCTGCGGAAGCTCGCGGCGATGCGCTCCTACATGCGGTCGGTGAACCTGGACGAGCCGCCGGACGAGGGGCCTGTCCGGGCGGCCGGCCTGGACACCGCGGAGCTGCGGTCGATGTACCGGCTGCTGGCCATCGCGAAGTACGACGACCGCTACGTCATCCCGACCGCGGGCATCGGCGACGCGCACGAGCTGGAGGCGCTGGCGACGACGTGCAGCCTGGACACCGACGGCGGCCCCGGCATGGGCGGTCTGCGCTCGGGCAGCACCGACCTGGTCGTGTGGGACGAGGGCGGGCGCCCGGAGGGCATGTTCCCGACGCTGCGCGGGGAGAAGTCGTGAGGCGCCGCCGACTGGATTCCCGGTCGCGCGCGCTGGTGCGCCAGATCGCCGCGTGGTGCCTGCACTACCCCGACGCCGAGCTGGCTGGGCGGATGGGCCTGCTGCGGGACTCCCTCGGCGAGATCGCCGGGACCGACCCGGCGCAGCACCTGCGCCGCATCCTGGATCACCTCGCGGGAACACCGGCGCAGGAGGCCGAGCAGCACTACGTCGAGGTGTTCGACGTCAGCCCCCGCCGCGGGCTGTACCTGACCTGGTACGTGCACGGCGACACCCGGTTGCGCGGTGGCGCGCTGGCCGAGCTGGCGGGCCTCTACCGCGCGCACGGCTACCGCGTCGGCGGCGGTGAGCTGCCGGACTACCTGCCCGCGCTGCTGGAGTTCTCGGCCGCCGAGCGGCGCGAAGGCGAGCGCCTGCTCGGCCGGTTCCGGCCGGCGATCGAGGTGCTGCACCGCAAGCTGGCCGAGCTCGGCACGCCCTACGCCGGGGCCGTGCAGGCCGTGCTGGACGTTGTGCCGCAGCAGCGCGAACGCGATGTCGTTCCCGCGCAGCCGCCGACCGAGCAGGTCGGCCTGCAGCCCTTCTCGCTCACCCTCCAGGAAGGCCGCCGATGACCAGCCCGATCGATGTGGTGCTGTGGGCCGTGCTGCCGTACGTCGTGCTCGCCGTGTTCATCGGCGGCGCGGTGTGGCGGTACCGGTACGACAAGTTCGGCTGGACCACCCGGTCCAGCCAGCTGCACGAATCCCGCCTGCTGCGGATCGGCAGTCCGTTGTTCCACTACGGACTGCTGTTCGTCGTCGGCGGGCACGTGCTCGGCCTGGTGGTGCCGAAGTGGCTCACCGAGCTGTTCGGCGTGACGGAGTCGAACTACCACCTGGTGTCGCTGGGCATGGGCACGTTCGCGGGTTGCGCGGCGCTGGCCGGGCTGCTGGTCCTGCTGTGGCGGCGGCTGCGCAACCACGCGGTGCGCGCCGCGACCAGCCGCAGCGACCTGTTCACCTACACCGCTTTGACGGCCACGATCTGCCTCGGCCTGTGGACGACCGTCATCGACAACGGCGTCCGCGGCCCGTACGACTACCGCGACACGATCGGGCCGTGGTTCCGCGGGATCTTCCTGCTGCAGCCGCACCCGGAGCTGATGGCGCACGCACCGCTGGACTACCGGCTGCACGCGCTGCTCGGCCTCGCCCTGTTCGCGCTGTGGCCGTTCGGCCGGCTCGTGCACGCCTTCAGCGCACCGGTGCACTACCTGTTCCGCCCCTACGTGGTCTACCGCAGCCGCAGCGGTGACCGCGTGGGCACCAGGCAGGCGCCGCGCGGCTGGCAGCGGCTGTAACGCGGATGATCTGGCAACGCGTGCCGCCCGAATCCGGCGCGGCGGTGATGGGCCTCGGGGTGATGTCGGTCGCCGCGCACCTGGCGGGTTTCCCCGTGCTGTCGGCGGTGCTGCTCGCGGTGGCCGCGTTGTTGTGGGCACTGCTGGGCGCGGCGTTCCTGGCGCGGCTGGTCTTCGACACCGAGCGATGGAGGTCGGAGGCCGGCCGGCCCGGCGCCCTGACGTGCGTCGCCGGGACCGGTGTCCTCGGCCTCGCCCTGGTCCTGCACGGCTGGCCCGCCGGCTGGATCTTCCTCGTGCTGACGGCGCTGCTGTGGTCGGGGCTGATGCCCCGGGTGCTGCGCGGCCTGGCCACCCCGACGGTCGGGGTGAGCTTCCTGGTCTGCGTCGGCACGCAGTCGCTGGCGGTGCTGGCCGGTCAGCTGGCCGCCGACGCGCGATCTCCGTTCCTGCTCGCGGTTTGCGCGATCTCGGCGACGATCGGCCTGGTGCTCTACGTCCTGGTGCTCGTCCGGTTCGACTTCCGGCAGGTGGCCCGCGGAGCGGGTGACCACTGGGTCGCCGGCGGGGCGCTCGCGATCAGCACGGTGGCCGTCGCCAAGCTGCACGCCGCGGTGCGGGAGCTGGCCGCGCCGGCCGAACTCGCCACCGCGGTGCGCGCGATCGGCATCGCGCTCTGGGTGATCACCATGTGCTGGTACGTGGTGCTGGCGGTGGCGGAACTGCTGGCGCCGCGCCTGCGCTACGACTTCCGCCGCTGGGCAACGGTCTTCCCGCTCGGCATGACGTGCGCGGCGAGCTTCGGCACGGCCGCGGCGACGGGCATGGTGTGGATGGCCGACGCGGCCCGGATCCTCCTGTGGCCGGCCCTGGCGGTCCTCTGCCTGACGGCCTGGGGCACCATCCACGACATCACGAGCCCGGAACCCGGCCCGTGACCGGACGATTTCAGCCGCCCGGTCCGCCGGGATCCGCGACGACGCGACCGAGTTGGCGATCCACCGGGGCGACCTGAGCTGGGCAAGGGCCGGATGGCCGACTCCATGGCGGCAGCGGGCTGAGCCGCGGGGGTCGTGAGTGGATGCGGCCGCTCTGGCGACCACGACCGCTCACGACAGGCTCCCGGTCGTGATCCGCGCTTTTCGCTTCCGCAAGGCGGAATCCATGACGGCGTCACCGATGGCTCGTATGCTGCCGGCTCGTGACCGCCTCTCGCCGGAGCAATGTCGTCATCGCCCTCGCCGCGGCGCTGATCTCGCTGCTGCCGCACACGGCGCAGGCCGCGCCCCACCGCGGCATCGACGTCCTCGACTTCAACATCCACACCGGCATCGGCGCCGACGGCCGGCTCGACCTGGCCCGCACCGCCGAGGTCATCGCCGGCGCGGACGTCGTCGGCCTGCAGGAGGTCGACGTGCACTGGGCGGCGCGCAGCGGGTACGCCGACCAGGTCGCGCAGCTGGCCCGGATGACCGGCATGCACTCCTACTTCGCGCCCATCTACGACCTCGATCCGGAGCCCGGGCGCACCGAGCGCCGCCGGTACGGCGTCGCGCTGCTGAGCCGGTTTCCCATCATCGGGGCCGAGAACCACGAGATCACCCGGCTCTCCACGGTCGATCCCGAGCCGGTGCCGAAGCCGATGCCCGGCTTCGCCGAAGCCGTCCTCGCGACTCCCGGCGGGCCGACCCACGTCTACGTGACGCACCTCGACTACCGGCCCGATCCGGCAGTCCGGCGGACGCAGGTCGCCGAGACGATCCGCATCCTGGACCAGGATCCGCCGCACGCCCGGCAACTCCTGCTCGGCGACTTCAACGCCGGGCCCGACGCGCCGGAGCTCGCGCCGCTGCTGGCGCGCATGCGGGACGGCTGGGCCGCCGCGAACGGGCCGGGCGGCGGGCTGACGTTCCCCGCCCCGGATCCCGAGAAGAGGATCGACTACGTGACCTTCGCCGGGCGGCTGCGCGCGACCCGCGCCGAGGTGCCCGGCACGCAGGCCTCCGATCACCGGCCGGTGCTCGTGACCATCGCGGGATAGGCCTTCCTACTCTTCCCGCCCGGCCGCGGCGGTTGGGAGACTCTGCTCCCGAACGCCGACGACGTCGGGAGGGAGCTGGGGGCGATGTCCGACGTGCGTTTCGAACTCAACCACCGGGAGCGCGCCGCGCTCCAGGCGGTGGCCGCGGGGCGGGTGACGATCACCTGCAGCTGCGAGCCCGATCTGTTCATCGACGGCGTGGCCTTCTGCGATCAGCAGACGGCGCACCGTCTCGTGCACCAGGGCCTGATGCGCCCGGCCGTGCCCGGCGTGCCCGGCGAGTTGGTGGCCGCCGAACTCACCGGGCCGGGGATGGAGACGCTCGGTACGGCGGTTCCAGGGTGAGCGCGTGGAGCAGTTCGACGGTGCGTTCGGCCGCCGGGTGCTCCGCGATCGACTTCTTGACCGCCACGCTGATCCGCCGCATCGGGGTCGGTGACACCACGGGCACCGAACGCAGCCCGGCGGGCAGGTTCCCGATACCAAGCCCGGGGATCACCGTGATGCCGATTCCCGTTGCCACGAAGGGGATCGCCGTCTGGTAGTCGTGCGTCTCCACGACGAACCGCGGGGCGAACCCGGCCTCCGCGCAGGCCGCGAGGAGCACCTGGCGGCAGGCGCCCTCGACGATGTCGTTGTCGACCCAGCTCCGATCCGCCAGCTCCGCCAGCGGCACCTCGGCGCGCTGCGCGAGCGGGTCGTCGTCGCGGACGATCGCGAGGTACGGGTCGTCGATGAGCCAGTGCACGTCGACCAGCTGGGAGTGCTCGGTGTCCGGGTACTCGACGAAGATGTCGATGTCGGGTTCGGCGTCGACGATGTCGGTCATCCGCAGGTCGAGCCGTAGTTCGGGGAACTCGGTGCGCAGCGCGGCCACGAGCGCGGGCAGCCAGGTCGCGCCGGCGGAACCGAAGTAGCCGATCGAGAGGCTGCCGACCCGGCCGGCGCGCAGATCGCCGACGACGCCTTCGACCCGGCTCAGGGCCTGGAACAGCGGTTCCGACTCGGTCGCGAGCGTGCGGCCGGCCTCGGTCGGTTCGATGCCCCGGCCGACCCGTTCGAACAGCCGGAGCCCGGTCTCGCGTTGCAGCGAGGCGAGCTGCTGGCTGACCGCCGATGGCGTGTAGCCGAGCGCCTCCGCGCTCGCGCGGATCGATCCCGTTGCGACAACCGCCCGCAGCACGCGGAGCCTGGGTACGTCGAGCATGCCCCGACTGTACAGGTGAGCTTAATCATTGTGCAGAATTAATCGCTTGTCCTTGTCAATCGGGCTGGCGACGATAGCTGGCGTGACCGGACAGCTCCAGATCTCCGAAACCGCCCCGGCCGGGGCACAACGCGGCAAGGCCGCCGCCGCCGTCATCGTGACCGTGCTGCTGTGGGCGTCGGCGTTCGTCGCCATCCGCGGCATCGGCGAAACCCTCTCCCCCGCGCCGATGGCGCTGATCCGGATCGCGGTCGCCGCCGCCGCGCTGACGATCCTGGTGCTGGTCCGGCACCGCGGCTCCGCGCCGGTTCCCCGCAACCGCCGCACGCTGACGCTGATCGCGGTGTACGCGGTGCTGTGGCTCGCCGGGTACACGGTCGTCCTCAACGCCGCCGAGCGGCACATCGACGCGGGAACCGCCGCGCTGCTGGTGAACATCGCGCCCCTGCTGATCGCGTTCGGCGCAGGACTGTTCCTCGGCGAGGGCTATCCCAAGGCGCTCGTCGCCGGCTCCGTGGTGGCGCTGGGCGGCCTGTCGGTCATCGCGCTGGGCTCCTCCGGCGACCGGGACTGGCTCGGCGCGGCGCTCTGCGTGCTGGCCGCCGTCCTGTACGCGGCGGGGGTGCTCGTCCAGAAGGTCGCGCTTCGCGGGGTGGACGGCACGATCGCGATCTGGCTCGGTTGCCTCGTCGCCACCGCGGTGCTCCTGCCGTGGACCCCGCAACTGATCGCCGAACTCCAGGCAGCGCCCACCGGCGCGATCCTCGCCTCCGTCTACTTGGGACTGTTCCCGACCGCGATCGGCTTCACGACGTGGGCCTACGCCCTCCACCGGATGCCGGCCGGCAGGCTCAGCGTCGCGAGCTACGCCGTACCGGTGGTGTCGATCCTGCTGTCCTGGCTGCTGCTGGCGGAGATCCCGACGACGTACGGCCTGATCGGCGGAGCGATCTGCCTCGTCGGAGTCGCCATCGCCCGCCGCTCCGGCCGCTAGCACCGGTTTCGCGCGAAACCGCCCCGCGCGACCAGTCGGGGACCCCGGGGTGCGCGGAACACCCCCCCCCACCCCCGTTTTCCCCCCCACCCCCCCCCCCATCCCGGTGGTCTCCCGCCTTTGCCGCCCAAACCCGCCGACCCATCCCCGCGCGTCGCGTGACGCACAGCCGCGTTGACAAAGTGACGCCACCTGAGCAAGTGTTCAGTTCGGTGGGGCCTGGGCACGCCGGGCCGGGCGGACGGGAGTTTGCGGCATGACCGATGGCGGCGCACCAGCGGCCGGGACCGGGTTCTTCTCGTCCGTGGACGACGTGTCCGCGAAGCTGGCCGAGGCCGGCTACCTCGCTTCGACCGCCGTCGCCACCACCGTGTTCCTGGCCGACCGGCTCGGCAAGCCGTTGCTGGTGGAGGGCCCGGCCGGGGTCGGCAAGACCGAGCTGGCCAAGGCCGTCGCGCAGGTCGGCGGCGCTCGCCTGGTCCGGCTGCAGTGCTACGAGGGCGTCGACGAAGCCCGTGCGCTCTACGAGTGGAACCACGCCAAGCAGCTGCTGCGGATCACCGCCGGGCGCGACGAGACCTGGGACGAGGCGCGCACCGACATCTTCAGCGAGGAGTTCCTGCTCGCCCGGCCGCTGCTGACCGCCATCCGCGGCGAGGAGCCGACGGTGCTGCTGATCGACGAGACCGACAAGGCCGACGTCGAGGTGGAGGGCCTGCTGCTGGAGGTGCTCAGCGACTTCCAGGTCACGGTGCCCGAACTGGGCACGATCACCGCGGCGCGGCGCCCGTTCGTGGTGCTCACCTCCAACGCGACCCGCGAGCTCTCCGAGGCGCTGCGCCGCCGCTGCCTGTTCCTGCACATCGACTTCCCCGACGCCGAGCTGGAGCAGCGGATCGTCCGGCTGAAGGTGCCCGGGCTCGACGACGCGCTGGCCGATTCGCTGGTCGAGGTGGTCGGCGCGCTGCGCGGGATGGAGCTGCGGAAGGCGCCGTCGGTGGCCGAGACCATCGACTGGGCCCGCACGCTGCTCGCCCTCGGCGCGGACAGCCTGGACGAGGCGATCGTCCGCGACAGCCTCGGCGTGATCCTCAAGCACCAGGACGACGTCAGCAAGGCCGCCGAGAAGCTGACCGTGGGATGACCGAGCCGATCAACGGCCTCCCCGAGCGGCTGACCGGGTTCGCCCAGGCGCTGCGGTCCCACGGGATCCGCATCGGGCCGGGCGAAACCGTCGATGCCGCCGCCGCGCTGGACGTGCTCGGCCTGGCCGACCGGGAGCGCATCCGCGAGGGCCTCGCCGCGGCGCTGCTGCGCACCGACCGGCAGCGCGCGGTGTTCGACGCGACCTTCGACCTCTACTTCCCGCTCGGCGTCGGCCGTCCCGAAGGCACCGGGGACGAGGAGGACCTGGAACAGCGGCTGGTCGAGGCGCTCGCCGCCAACGACCGGTCGGCGATGACCCAGCTCGCAGGTGAGGCCGTGGACGCGCTCGGCCGGTTCGGCTCCGGCGACGGGCCGCAGGGCTGGTCCGCGCACCAGACGCTCGACCGGCTGCAGCCGCAGACGCTGCTGGCGCGCGTGCTCGCGGCGATGCGGGCCGGCGAGGCCGCCGACTTCACCGACCGGCTCGACCGGGACGAGATCCGCCGGCGCATCGAGGACTTCCGCAACCGGGTGCGCACCGATGCCCGGCGCCGCTCGGCCGAACTGCGCGGCACGGAGCAGATCGCGAAGCACGCCATCGCGCCCAGCGCCGACCAGATCGACTTCCTCAACGCCGGCCGCGAGCAGCTCGCCGACCTGCGCCGCGCGGTGCAGCCGCTGGCCCGCAAGCTCGCCACCCGGCTCGCGGCGCGCCGCCGGCAGGCCGCTCGCGGGCGGATCGACCTGCGCCGGACGCTGCGCCGTTCGCTGTCCACCGGAGGTGTGCCGCTGCGTCCGGCCTACCAGCGCCGTCGGCCCGGGCGACCGGAAATCGTGCTGCTGTGCGACGTTTCCGGGTCCGTGGCGGGCTTCGCGAACTTCACGATGCTGCTGGTCCAGGCGCTGCACGACCAGTTCAGCAAGGTCCGGGTGTTCGCCTTCGTCAACCGCACCGACGAGGTGACCGGCCTGATCACCGGCGGCTCGGCCGACCCGGTGGAGCTCGGCCGCCGCATCCTCACCGAGGCGGCGGTGACCGGCTGGCACGACAGCAGCGACTACGGGGCCGCCCTGGGTGAGTTCGCCGAACGCCACCTGGACGCGGTCGGCCCGCGCACCTCGGTGCTGGTCCTCGGCGATGCCCGCACCAACGGCTGGGACCCGAACCTGGCCGCGCTGGGGCAGGTCGTCGACCGGGCGCGCCGGGTGTTCTGGCTCAACCCCGAGCCGACGGCCCGCTGGTCGACCGGCGATTCGGCGGCCCACGCCTACGCCGGGGTCGTCGAGATGCACCAGTGCCGCAACGCCCGCCGCCTCAGCGAACTGGTCGCCCGCCTGCTCCCGGTCTGAACGACTGCGCCGCACCCGTGAGAGTTCTTGGGGTGCTGTAGAGCTGTTCGGGATGTCGTGGTGTGAGGCGTGGTAACGCGGGGGTTTGTCTTTGAAGCGGCGCAGCCGCTTAGCCCACCCTCGCAGCTCGCACCGCCGCGGGTTCTCAGGTGTCTTCTCGCGAGGACAGCCCCGACGTGGTGAATTGGGTATTCATGAGTCGGGGATCCCACAGCGAGAAGGCTCCTGAGGTTCCGCTACCCGCACCGCCACGCAAAACAAGTTCGGCTCCAACGGGCGGAGCTCAGCCCCAGGTGAGCGGGTCCAGGTGCAGGTAGAACCGCTGCCGGTCGGCGTCGAGCTCGATGCCGTACCTGCGGGCGAAGGTCTCGTCCGCGACGGACGCGCTGCTCTCGTCGGGCCACGTTTCGCGGGAATTGGCCAGCAGCAGCGCGATGTCGGCGTAGGGGTCGGCCGTGCCGAGCCTGCCGAGGTCGATGAAGCCCGCCACCTCCATCGCGTCCGGGTCGAGGATGATGTTGGGCAGGCACAGGTCTCCGTGGCAGACCACGGTCTCCGCGGCTTCCTGTTCGAGCCGCTGCGGCAGCTGCGGGGCCAGGTCCGCGAGCAGCGCGACGGGCTCCTCCTGCTGCTGTTCCACCGGCAGGAACTCGGGATTGACCGCGCCGCGGGCGACGACGTCCTGCGCGATCGCGAACATCTTCGACAGGTCACGGCTGAACGGGCAGGAGTCGGCGGGCAGTTCGTGCAGGCGTCGCACGGCATCGGAGATGGATTCCCAGGCGCGGGCGAGGGATTCGGCCGGAACCGCGTCCGCGGGCACGCCCGCCACCACGCTCGTCACCAGGCATGCGCCCTCGTCACCGGCGCTCCAGTCGAGGACGCGGGGGCCGGGGATCCCGTTGGCGCAGAGCCATTCGGCCTTGTCCCGTTCCTGTTCGAGCTCTCCGGCCTGGTCAGGCGCGACGCACTTGGCGTAGCGCGAGCCGTCCGCGGAGCGGAAGGTGCCGGCACCAGACTCCCCGCCCAGGACGGGATGCCACTCGTGGCCGGCGGGAAGCACGGCGCGCAACGATTCGGACATATGCCCGACCCTATCGGAGACCGGAAATGCGGTGCCGCGTGGTCGAATCCGGGCTGGACAGCGATCAGGAGGCGCTAGCTTGGTCCAAGAGCGCTGCAGCAGGGAGCAAGGATGACCGAGGTTCCGGCGGAACTCACCGAAGCCATTGCCGCGCTGCGCGAAGAGCTGCGGGGCGACCTCAGCGATGAGCAGCGCTACTACGCCAGCGTCCAGCTGGTGGAACTGCTCCTGCAGCGCGACGAACTGGACGGCGCGGAGCCGGACGAGGCGATCGCCATCGCCGAATGGCTGGCCGGGGCGTTCGACGAGGACTCCCCCGCGCGCATCCCGCCGCTCTACGACCTCTGCCTGGCGCACCTGCTGCGCGCGGCCCACCGCGGCGAGGCCGATCTGCGCGCCGCCGCGGGGTATTGGCGTCAGCTGCGGCCGCTGCTCACCGCGGAACACCCGGGGCGCGCCGAGATCGGCGCCCGCAGCGCGCTGATCATCGCCGATGCGGTGGTCCGGCTGGCGGACCCGGCCGATTTCGCCGCGGCGATCGCGGATCTGGACATCGCCGTCGACGAGCTCCCGGACGGCGACCTGCGGCGCGGTGCCGTGCTGACCCGCGCCCAGCTGTGGGCGGCGAGGTTCCGCTTGCTGGGCGGCGACGATGCCGATCACCGGCGGGCGGTCGCGGCGTTCACCGAATCCCTCGCGTGGCCGGAGGTCCACCTCCGCGATGTCTGCCACCGCGAGCTCGCCCTGCTCATCCTGCTCGCGGACCTGCCGGCCGCCTCGCGCCGCGCGGAGCTCACCGACGAACAGCTCCGGCAGCTCCTCAACGGCCGGGCGAAGTCCGAACTCCGCGCCGTGCGAGCGCATCTCGACGCGCTCTCCGCCGACCTGATCGCGATGCCGGACATCGCCGCCGCACGGGTCGGCGTCGTGCTCGCGCAGGGAGCCGAAACCACGCCGCAGGACTGGGACGTCCTGGCCGCGGACCTGGGCACGCTGATCGAGCACGCCCCGGACGGCGATCCCGGCAGGTACCGGTCGGTCGTGCTCCGGGCCGCGTTCTCGTCGGACCCGCGACCGGCCACGTCGGTCCCCAGGGTCGCCGAGCTCGACGAAGCCATCGTCGCGCTGCGCCGGAAGGTGATCTCGGACATCGACGCGGAATCCGTCAGCGGCGACCTGCTCGGGATCTCCGCGCTGCTGCTGGAACGCGCCGCCCTGCCCGACGGTGACCCCACCAGGACGATCGAGATCGCCACGAGCATGGCGGCGATCCACGAACACGAGCCGGGCGCGCAGCTCCTCCCGCTCTACCAACTCGCGCTGGCCCATTCGCTGCGCGGCGACCTGCGCCTCGCCGTGGATCTCTTGCGCGAGCTGCGCCCGCAGCTGACCGCAGGCGATCCGAGCAGCGCGGAGATCTTCGCCCGCAGCGGCATGATCATCGCCAAGCTGGTGGCCGATTCAGACGAGCTGGACCACATCGACGAGGCGATCGCCGACCTGGACGTCGCGCTGTCCGGGCTCGCCGAAGGCGAACTCCGCCGCCGCGCGGCGATGGCCCGCGCGACGATGCAGCTTGCCCGGTTCACCATGCTGGGAGGCGGCGAGGAAGACCGCCGGAACGCCATCGCGACGTACGAAGAAGCGTTGCAGCACAGCGATATCAGCACCCACCTGCGCGACACCTGCCACACCGGGATCGCGTTCCTCGCGCTGTCGAAGAACCTGCCCGCCGAACACCGCCAGACGCGGCTGGGTGTGGACCAGCTCGACGAGATCGTCGACTACCTGGACGAAGCCGAACTCCCCGCGGCCCGGCGGCACCTGGCCGCGGTGTCGGCGCACGCGTCGAGCCCCGAACTCGCGGCGCTGCGACTGCTCGTCTGGGCGAAGAACACCGGCGAGGAGCAGGATCTCGCCGTCGCGCTCGACGACCTGGCCACAGTCTCCGATGACGCCGAGGACGGCGCGCTGACCGCGGCGGAACTGGAAGCCATCCGCGCCGTCAAGTCGGCACTGGCGGGCGACGACGCTGGCCGGTTGATCAGCGCCGCCACGGCGGGCCTCCCGATCGAATCCCCGGTCCGCCTGCTGGTCACGATGCAGCGGCTGTCCACCGAGGGAGTGCCCGGGTTGAGCTCCGAGGAGATGGCGGAGCTGGTCAGGTGGCAGGAGCAGCAGGTCAACGCGATGCCCGACGACGATCCGGACCGCGCCGAGGCGCTCGCCGGGCTGGCCGGGGCGCTGTTGACGCAGGCCCGGCGCGACGGCGAGGTTCCCGCCGACGCGCTGGCCAGGATCAGTGCGATCGCCGAGCAAGTGGTGCGCGAGTACCCGTCCGACAACATCGCCGCCGGGTTCAGCCACACCCTGCTCGCCTTCGACGAGAAGGCGGAGGTGGACCTGGAGTCCGTGGAGGAGACGCTCGGCCACATCCAGCGCGCCACCGAACTCCTGCCCGCCGAGCACGAGATGCGGATGGACTTCGGGCCCACCCTGGGCAGCATGCTCCTGGTGCGCTTCGCGCTGACGGGCAACCGCGAGGACGTCGAAGCCGCCGGCTACTACGCGCCGGACGGCAGCTCGCTCGCCAACCTGATCAACGACGTGTCCGCCCGGGTCGGGGAGAGCTCCATCGGCGAACCGGACGTCGTGCTCCGCGACCTGCGCCCGGCCCTGGCGGGGTTCGTCCCGGAGGACCGCATCCGGTGGATAGCCAGGATCACCGCCTCGGTCCGGCTGCTCGGCATGGTTCCCCTCTACAGCGAGCTCCTGCCGACGGCGGAGCAGCTGGACTCCCTCGCCGACGGCGTCGGCGCGGTGACGGCCGGCCTCGAACCCGAGGTGCAGGCTCGGGTGTCCGACGGCATCGCCCTCGTCCGCGAGCTGAGGCGGCGAACCGCCCGTCGCTTCACCGGGAAGATCGACCTCGACGGCGCCCGCGAGGCCCTGGACGCGGCCCGGCGGCTGCCGCGGACCCGGGCCGATCACGCCACCGAGAACATCGGCGCCGCCAGCCTCTGCATGAGTTTCGGCCTGGTCGCGGGAGATCTGGAGCTGGCGGACTACGGGTTGGAGGTGCTCGCGGAGGTCGTCGAGGCTCCCGTGCGCCCGGCGCACGACCGGCACCTGGCGATGCGGCTGCTGACGTTCGGGCGGCAGGCCCGCTTCGCGCGCGGCATGTCGCCGGTCGACCTCGGCCCCGCCATCGAAGGGCTGGAGCGGTTGGTGACCGATTTCCGCTCGGGATCCGGCGACTTCCTGGCCGGCGACCTGGAGCTGCTCGCGATGAACTACCGGCATCGCGACGATCCGGAGCGCGGCGACCGGCAGCGGGCGATCGAGACGAGCCTGGAAGCGCTTCGGGTGCGCGCCCGCGGCGTTCTGCTGCAGTCCAGCCCCGGCCGCGCGATGCACGCCGCGGCGGATGCGGCCGGCAGGGCCGTGCGCACCGCGCGCAGGTGCCTCGACGCGGAACGACCGGAGTCCGCGATCCGGGCGCTGGAGCTGGGTCGGGGCATGGTGCTGCACGCCGCCACCACCGCGGCGAGCATGCCGGAGTTGTTGCGCGCCAACGGAAGTCCCGAGCTGGCGGATCGCTGGGAGGCCGAGGTCGACCGGCGACAGCCGTGGGACACCCATGCCGAGTGGACGGATCCGACCAAGAGCCCGCTGCCCAGCGACCTGCGCCACAAGGTGTTCCGCGCGCTCGAAGGCACCGACGCGGACGACGAACTGGTCTCGGCCACGGCGGTGGCCGACATCGGCGCGGCGCTGCGGGCACGGCGCACCCGGGCGTTGGTGTACCTGATCGAAGGGGAGGCGGTGCTGGTCACCGACCGCGGGACCACCCACCGGCTCCCCTGCCCGCAGCTGTCCGAGCACCGCGAGGCGGCCCGGCACTTCGACCTGCTGCAGCGAGAACTCGCCAGCGTCGGCGCGGCGGCGCAGCAGCCGTGGCAGGCCGCGCTGGAGGCCGTGTGCGACTGGGCGTGGGAGGCTGCGCTCGGGCCCCTCCTGGAGTGGCTCGACGATCCCGGCACGCCCCGGATCGTGCTGGTGCCGACCGGGAAGTTCACCGTCGTGCCGTGGCACGCGGCCCGCCGCCGGGCACCGGCCGGCGACATCCGCTACGCCTGCCAGGACGTCGTCATCGCATACGCCGCCTCGGCGCGCCAGTTCGTGGAGGCGGCCCGCCGGCACCCGCGGCCCTGGCCGCACAAGCCGGTCCTGGTGCGCACCCCCGAACTGCACTGGACCCGCCACGAGCTCGGGCACATCCACGACGCCCACTACCCGGACGGCAGCTACCTCGGCCGCCCGGGCCCGCGCCGCCGGTCGGTGCCGACGCCGGAGGACGTCCTGGCCGCGCTGCCGGGCGCGTCGCTGCTGCACTTGAGCTGCCACGCCGATCAGGCCGAGATCCCGGTCGAATCCGCGCTGCGGCTCGGCGCCGGCCGGGCCCTGCCGGTGCGCGACATCCTGCGCCAGCACCGCGAGAGCGGACCGCACGCGGCGCTGGTCGTGCTCGCGGCGTGCGCCAGCGACCTGACGATCCGCGCGCACGACGAGGTCCTGACCCTGGCCACGGCGTTCCTCGCCGCGGGAGCCAGCGGCGTGGTCGGCACCAAGTGGGAGATCGATGACCTGGCCACGGCGATGTTCATGATCGTGTTCCACCACCACCTGAACACGAGCCATCCGGATCCGGCCGAGGCCCTGCGCGCCGCTCAGCTGTGGATGCTCGACCCGAACCGCCGACCGATCCCGCGAGCACCTGCGGAACTGACCGAGCACTTCGCGGAAATCGACCCGACACCACCGATGCACTGGGCGGCATTCACCTATCACGGCCGCTGAATGTCCACTATAGACAGGCATCTCCGATGACGGACCGCGCCAGCGCCGCCGCCCACCACCCGGCCGCAGCCGACCGGCTCATGCGACGCAGCAGATAGTATGACGCGATGTCTGCGCTGAAGTGGGACGACCTGCTGATCGGGGAGCCGGGCAGGCAGTGGCGAACCGTCTCGACGGACCGGCGAGTGCTGGTCGTCGTGCACAACGTCACCGCCGCCACGCGACTGCTCGACGTGGTCCCGCTCTGGGCCGGCGACCCGCGCATCCAGACGGTGTTCACCTGCATCGGATCCAGCGCTTTCACCACCGGTACCAAGGAATTCCTCGCCGGTCGCGGGATCACGCCGGTCGACTGGGAGACGGCCACCTCGGACTCCTTCGACCTCGCCGTGTCGGCCAGCTACGGCGGACCGCAGCACGAAATCCGTGCGCCATTGATCATTCTGCCTCACGGAATGGGCTACAATAAATTCTTGGAATCCAAGAATCCAAGAATCCAAGAATCCAAGAATCCAAGAATCCAAGAATCCGGTTTTCGGTCTTTCCGATGCGTGGTTGCTGCACGACGGTGAGCTCGTCCCGTCGGTAGCGGTGCTGTCGCACGAGGAGCAGCGCGACCGGCTGGCGCGGTACTGCCCGGCCGCCCTCGAAGCGGCGCTGGTGGCGGGCGATCCCTGCTTCGACCGGATGCTGGCGGGCCGCCCGCTGCGCGACGCCTACCGGCACCGCTTCGGGATCCGGCCGGAACAGCGCTGCGTCGTCGTCTCGTCGACCTGGGGCGGCGCTTCGTTGTTCGGTCAGCACCCGTCGCTGGTGCTCCGCCTCGCCCGGGAGCTGCCATTGGACGAGTACCGCGTCGTCGTGGCGCTGCACCCGAACATCTGGCACGGGCATTCGCCGTGGCAGGTCCGCATGTGGCTCGCCGAATGCGCCCGCGCCGGAGTGGTGGTGCTGCCGCCGGAAGAAGGCTGGCGAGCGGCGCTGGTCGCCGCTGATGTCACCATCGGCGACCACGGTTCGGTGACGTTCTACTCGGCCGCGCTCGGCACACCGGTCCTGCTGGCGGCCTGGCCGGAGGAAACGGTCGATGCGGCCTCCCCGATCGCCGCCCTGCTTCGCACGGCACCGCGGTTCGACGAACACGCCGCACTGCGGGAGCAGCTGGAAGACACGATCGGCGACCATTCGGCCGCGCGATACGCGGACATCACCGAGCTGGCCACGTCAGTTCCGGGCAAGTCGGCCGCCTTGCTGCGCACTGAGGTCTACGCACGCCTAGAACTGGAAGAACCCGCCGTTCCAGCGGATTCCGCGGCCGTCCCACTGCCCACAGTGGACGTGCCGGTGGTCGGCAGTCAACTGGTGCAGCTGCGGCTGGACGAGCACGGCGTGTCGGCCGTCCGCTTCCCTGCCGCCGCGTTGGACTCGGTTCGCGACGGGATCCTGGTGACGGACTCGGCCGAGCCCGACCGCCGCTGGCTGGAGCTCGCCGAGGTGCTCGTCGACGACGAACGGCACGACGATCCCCTGTCGTGGATCCGTTCGTCGCTGCGCGGGCTCCCCGGCTGCCTGCTGGGCGCGGCCCGGGACCGCGCCGGTGCGTGGATCGTCACCGGTACCGATCTGCCGGTGGTGCGCTGGCGCGGCGCCGACGACCTCGGGCCGGTCTGCGCCGCCCTCGTGCACGCCTGGCTGTGCGCCGGCAGATCGTTGCGCGAACTACCCGAGCTGACCCGAATCCGGCTCGGCCGCCGCGTCGAGCCGGTCCGGCTCGAAGTGCGCGCTCACTACTGATCCTCATCGAGCCGGCCCTGCACCCGCTGCGCGAGTTCGGCAAAACCCCGCATCCGGCACAGCGCCAGGGCATCCATGAAGTGCTGCCGCGCAGCCGCCACATCGCCGGCCGCGTGCGCGTTCTCGCCAAGGAAGAGCAGGACCTGAGCCCGGTCGAAGTGCTTGTGGTGGGCGGTCATGTACACCAGGGCCGCGGTTAGGTCGGCTTCCGAGTCGGCGTACCGGCCGAGTCCGGCGAGCCGCTCTCCACGCCACATCCGGGTTTTCGCCGCATTGTAACCCTCGCCGAGTTCCTCGAACGTGCTGAGCGCCTGGTCGAGCAACCGCACACCGGACTCGGGCTCATCGACAGAGCCCAGGTGCATCCGTGCCAGCGCTGTGCGCCGCGGAACGTCCAGCGCCTCAGCCATCTCCATGTTCCGCCGCAAGGCGATCCGCGCTTCGCCGCGGTCACCCTGGTCCCGCAGGCTGATGCCGAGCGACTCCACGGCGGTGGCGGCCAGGTCGACGCGCCCGCTCTGGTGGGCCAGTTCCTCTCCTTCTGCGAACAGCGTCGCCGCCTTGTCGTACTCGCCCCTGGCGCGGAAGGCGAATCCACGCTGGACGGCGGCGAGCCCGGCCACGAAGGTCCAGCCGTGCGCGGCGGCCACTTCGGCGGCGTTCTTGTTGAAAACGTCCATGTCATCGACGTACTTGGCCTGCTCCTGGAACGGCCACAACGCTACGGCCAGCCGGCAGAGCTGCTCGCTGCCGCTGTCGTGAAGCCCGCGGGCGACGGCGCGAACGTTGGCCCGCTCGGTGTCCAGCCAATCCCACCCGTCGCCGCTATCGGCCAGTTCGTCACTCAGTTCCGGCCACAGCTCGAACAACCAACCGCGCCGAGGCTGCACCGCGTGCCCGGCGGCAATGGCTTTGCGCAGGTAGAACTCATCGAAACGGGTACGCACCGCGGCGTCGGGGAAGCGCGCGCGGGAATGCTCGCGGACCAAGCTGTAAGCGAAGTAGCGGTCCTCACCGACTTCCCGAACGAGGTGCGCGGCGCACAACCGGTCCAGCGCATCCTGAACGTCGCCCTCGTCGAAGGCGACGGCGGCCGACAACGCCGCCAGGCTCACATCACCCGTTCCGGGATGCTGCCCGAACGCCGCGTACACCTGCTGGGCGCGGTCGTCGAGACGCTCCACGGCGGTGTTGAAGACCGCCAACACGGACAGGTTCTCGTCGCGGGACAGCGCGGCCAGGCGCCTGCCTTCCCTCGAGAGTTCGCGCACCCACCGGGCAACCGGCCGGTCCGGGAACTCCACCAGCAGCGAAGCGGCGACGCACAACGCGGTGGTCTGCCCGTCGCACAGACCGATCAACTCGTCGATCTGCTCGGATTCCCGTGCCAGATCCCGGGTCTCGCCGACGATCCGGGACACCAGCAGCCGTGCGGAGTCCGCCGACAACGGATCGAGCGGAACGAACTCGGCTCCAGCGCTCGCCCGCAACGCGCCCAGCGAGCGCGCCTCGGTCACCAGCACGACCGAATTGCCCATCCCCGGCAGCAAAGCGCGGACCTGAGCCGCGCTGATCGCGTCGTCGATCACGACTGCCACGCGCTTGTCGGTGCTCCACGACCGGTAGAGGGCGGCGCGACCGTCCAGCGTCGCCGGGATCTGGTCACGCGTGTAACCCACGCCGAGAAGCCAGTTGTGCAGCGCCTCGCTCTCCAGACCGGTTTCACGCGTTCCGGCGGTCAAGGAGGCGTAGAACAAGCCGTCCTGGTAGTGCTTGCCATGCTCGTGGATCCACTGGTAGGCCGTCGCGCTCTTACCGCCGCCGGGTTCGCCGCGGAGCACGACCAGGCCCGACCGCTGGTGGTCCCGGGCCTCGCCGGGCCGGAGGAATTTGGTGATCTCGGCCAGCTGCCGTTCGTTGTTCGTGTAATGCGGGCTCGGCGGTGGCACGTGGCGTGGTGGCGCCTTGGGGCTGCTCGGCGGGTAGAAGTAGATGTCGCCGTGGAAATCGCGCCCCTGCACGACGGCGTCCGCCGTGCCGTCGAACCGATTGCCGCCGTCGGCCATCGTCCGCTCCCTCCCGCCGAGATCACCCGGGCCAGGGTAACGCTTCGTGATGGCCGACATCCGGCATGTCACGGACTTCCCCGCGGATGCCGTCAGAAGTCGACGGCGGTGCGGTCGTCGACGCGCGCCACCGATTCCTGCGCGAACCGCTTCTTGTACTCCTCCCGGATGCCCTCGATCTTCGGGTCGTTCGCGCCGTGCTCGGCGACCGGGTAGAGCAGGACCAGCTCGAACGACTTCTCCCGCTCGATCACACCGTGCGCGTCGCGGTACTGCCCGTACCCGTCCTGCACCGTCAGCCCCGCCGGGAACTGCGGCGTGACGACCTCGTCGACGAACGCGTGGAACTGCTCGTCCGACACCGGCTCGCCGCCGCCAGGAATGGCGGTGCCGAAGAACAGGCTGGTCTCCAGGTACGCCGCACCGGCCCGCTCGGACGGCGCCCCGTCGCCGAGGGCGCCGTAGGCCACCGGGCCACCCACTCCGATGAGCCCGGCGGCCAGCACCGCGGCGGTCAGGCGAACAGGCGACTTGATCATCCGGGCTCTCCATCCACAGTGGATAAACGGGTCGGCTGGAGGATATCGGCCCGGATGCGCGGGCGCACCGCGACTATTCGGCCTTCGCCAGGAAGGTCTCGATGCTGGTGGCGAGGGCGACCGGGGTCTCGTCGATCGCGTAGTGGCCGGCGTTGCGCAGGACCTCCAGCTCGCAGCCGGGGTACGACCGCTGGAAGGTCTCGCGCATCGTCGACTCGCCGAGCGCCGGGTCGTGCTCGCCGACGATGACCTTGACCGGCAGCTCGCGGCCGTCGATCTCGGCCTGGAAGTCGGCCTTGGCCCACGCCGACAGGTAGTCGCCGAAGGCCCGCGGATCCGAGGAGTCCAGCGAATGGCGCACCATCGCGTCCAGCCACACCCCGGTCAGCCGGTTGCCGGTGGTGAAGTCGATGATGGCCCGCCGGTTCCCGGCGTCGGCGGCGGCGCCCGAGAACAGCGCCCAGCCCTGTTCGTCGAACGGCACGCCGCCGGCGGGCACCGGCGAAACGCCCACCATGGCGCGCACCCGATCGGGTGCGTCCGCCAGGACGCGCTGCATGACGGCGCCGCCCATCGAATGGCCGATCAGCGAGAACCGATCGAAGCCGAGCTCGTCGGCGAGCGCGAGCACGTCTCCGGCGGCCTCTTCCAGCGTGTGCGCACCGGATTCGCCGACCCGGGCGCCGTACCCGCGGTAATCCGGGAAGACGTACCGGAAACGGGTGCCGTCCAAGTGCGGCTGCAGCGGCCGCCAAGCACGCCCCGAACCGAACCAACCGTGCAGCGCGATGACCGGGTGCTCCCCGACGCCGACTTCCTCACGCCCAGCAGGCATTCCCACCTCCAACGGAGAAGTTCCGGACACCAGCATGGCGCACCGGTCAACCTCGGGTGGCCCGGCGCGCCGTCGGCGGATTCAGCTGGCGGGGTGGGATTTCCGGCGTTGCCGCAGCACACCGGCGGTCACCGCGACGGCCGCCACCGCCATAGTGAGCAGCAACGATCGCCGGGTCGAGGGGTCGAAGGCCAGCAAGGCGAACAGCGCCACCAGCGCCGCGATCACGCCCCACGACAGGTACGGGTAGCCCCACATGCGCACCGGGAGGCTGCGGCCCTCGCGCGCCGCCCTGGCGCGGCTGCGCAGCTGCGTCGCCGCGATGCACAGGTAGAGCAGGATGATCACCGAGCCGCTGGAGTCCACCAGGAAGTCGAAAACCGCCGCCGTGCTGACGAAGTAGTTCGCCCCGGCGGTGATCAGCCCGGCCAGCGCCACCAGCAGCACCGCCGGAACCGGCACGCCCGCGGAGTTCGAGCGCGCGAGCAGGCGCGGTGCGTCGCCGTTGCCGGCGAGCGCGAACATCATGCGCGACGCCGTGTAGATCCCGGAGTTCAGGCAGGATAGCACCGCCACGAGCACGACGAAGTCCATGATCAGCCCGGCGTGCGGGATGCCCAGCCGGTCGAGGACAGCGGAGTACGGGCTGTCGGTGATGCCGGCTTCGGCGTGCGGCAGCAGGGTGACGATCACGGCGACCGAGCCGATGTAGAAGACGAGGATGCGGACCACCGTGGAGCGGATGGCCTTGCGCACGGCCTCCGCCGGGCGCTTCGCCTCGCCGGCGGCGATCGTGACGACCTCGGCCCCGTTGAACGCGAAGGTCACCACGAGCAGCGCGGGCAGCACCGCGTACCAGCCGTTCGGCGCGAATCCGCCCCGTTCGAACAGGTTCTGGCCGCCGGGCGCCTCGACGCCGGGCAGCAGTCCGGCGATCGCCAGCACGCCGAGCACCAGGAACCCGACGATCGCGATGACCTTGACCAGGGCGAACCAGAACTCGACCTCGCCGTAGGCGCGCACCGCGACCAGGTTCGAGGCGGTCAGCACGACCATGAACGCCACGGCCGCGGCCCAGGCCGGGATCGCGGGCACCAGGCCGTGGAGCAGCCCGCCGCCGATCACCGCCTCGACGCCGACGGTGACGCACCACGCGTACGCGTAGAGCCAGCCGATGGCCAGGCCGCTCCAGCTGCCGAACTCGCGCGTGGCGTAGCTGGCGAACGAGCCGGTCCGCGGTGCCGCCACGGACAGTTCGGCGAGCATCCGCATGACCAGGATGACCAGCAGGCCCGAGAGCACGTAGGCGACCAGCGAGGCGGGCCCGGCCTTGTTGACGACGCTGCCGGTGCCGACGAACAGCCCGGCGCCGATCACGCCGCCGATCGCGATCATGCTCATCTGCCGGTCGCCGAGAGCGGCCCGCAAGCCCGGCGAGGATCCGGGATCCCCGTCGGCTAGCGGGCGGGCCCGCCGGAGGGAAGTCGCTTCATCGGTCATCCCGCCTCCAAAGCTCGTTCGATCGATCGATCGAGAGGTGCGTCGCACCGTAGTTCTCCCCCGATGCGGGGTCAAGAGGAGCGCGACGCGGGCGCACCGCCCCGCCGGCGGTACCGTGCAGGTCGGGCTGATCGATCAATCGACCGAGGAATCCGGAGCACGACGAGATGAGCGCACAGGTCCGCGCGGGCGACGACACCCAGCGCCAGGTTTGGGAGGCCGCCGTCCGGCTGTTCGCCGCGCAGGGCTTCCACGGCACCGGCATCCGGGAACTCGCCGAGGCCGCCAGGCTGTCCTCCGCGACCCTCTACCACTACATGGGCACCAAGGAAGACCTGCTCTTCTCGATCATGAAGGCGTCCCTGGACCGGCTGATCACCGCGGCCGAGCGGGTATCGGCCGAAGCCGCGCAACCGCAGGCGGTCATCGCCCGGCTCGTGCACGTCCACGTGCTCACGCACGCGCTGCACCGCGACGAGACCACCGTGGTGGACAACGAGATCGGCGTCCTCGGCCCCGAGCGCCGCGGCACCATGGTGCAGATCCGCGACCGCTACGAGGACTTCTGGCGCGACGCGATCGCCGACGGCTGCCGGCGCGGCGTCTTCTCGGTCCCCGACGAGCGGTTCGCGCGGATGGCGGTGCTGGAGATGTGCTCGGGCGTGGCGAAGTGGTACTCGCCGTCCGGCGAGATGGACCTGGACTCGATCGGCGCGGCGCACGCGCAGCTGGCCCTGCAGCTGCTGGGCGTCTCGGCGAAGCGCGCCGCCGCGACGCCGCTGCCGGATGCCGCCGAGATCCACGGCCTCATCGAGGAGATCTGGCAGATCCGCCTGCCGTCGATGCGAGCCCGCGCGCCTCGCGACTGACCGAAAGCGGCACCACGCGTGGCCCGGGTGGCGGCATCGCCACCCGGGCCACGCCCGTTCCGGGCGGTCTTGCGGTCTCGCCGCGACGATCCTACGCTGTCGACCGATCGATCGATCGACAGAACGCGAGGAGACGGCGTGGCAGGCAGCACCGGGACCCCACCGGCGATCCGCTACCGCTCGCGGGTGCACTTCGACGAGCTGGATCCCAACGGGCACCTGCACAACACCCGGTTCGCGCTGCACGTCGAGCGGGCGACCACGGCGGCGTTCGCGGCCGCGGGCTACGACACCGGGACGATCGCCGGTCGGCACCCCGACCTGCACTACGTGGTCCGCGCCTTCCAGATCGAGTTCCACGCGCCGGTGACCGGCGCGGGCGACCTGCTCGTCCGGCTGCAGCTCACCGAGCTGGGCCGGACCAGCGCGACCTGGACCTTCCACTGCGGACAGGAACCGAACGCCACCGGCACCCGGACCATCGTGAAGGTGGGCGCCGACGGACGGCCGCAGCCGTGGTCGCAGCGGCTGCGCGCCTGGCACGCGACCCAGCTGCACGGCCCGCGTTCACCCGAGAGTTGAGGAGGAAGCCGTTGTCCGAAGCCCAGTCCGGCGGTGCCGTGGTGGAGACCGAGATCTCCGGCGACGTCGGCGTCATCCGGCTCAACCGGCCGGAATGCCTCAACGCCGTCAACACCGCCCTGGTGGAACAGCTCGTCACCGCGCTCGGCGCGATCACCGACGCGGGCGTCGGCGCGGTGCTGCTGACCGGCCGCGGCCGCGCGTTCTGCGCCGGCCACGACCTCAAGGCACCGCCGGAGGATCCGGCGACCGTGCAGGCGCGGCTGGACCGGATCCAGGACGTCACGCGGCTGATCCGCGACTGCCCGGCGCCGGTCATCGCGGCGGTGCAGGGACACGCCGTCGGCGCGGGCGCGGAATTCGCCCTCTGCTGCGACCTGGTGATCGCCGCCGAGGACGCCCGGTTCCGCTTCCCCGAGGTCGGGCTCGGACTCAGCGTCACCGGCGGCATCTCCAAGCTGCTGCCGCTGCTCGTCGGCCCGCTCAAGGCCAAGGAGATCCTGCTGTTCGGCGACACCATCGACGCCGCCGAGGCGAGCCGGCTCGGGCTGGTCAACACGGTTGTCCCGGCCGACGCGCTGCTGCAGACCGCGCACCGGTGGGCGGCACGGTTGGCCGAGCGGCCGCGCGCCACCCTGGCCATGGCCAAGGAAGCCCTGGACGCGGGCATCGACCACGCCCTCGAATCGGCGCTGCGACTGGAGATCCGGCACGCGATCCGCACCGAGGAGCTCGCGGCCGACCGGACGGGAGACGCCCGATGAACGCCGAAACCCTCGTCGACCTCGTCCGCGGCGCGGCCCGGCGCTGGCCGGATCGCACCGCGTGGACCTTCGACCAAACCGGCCGCGAACTCACCTTCGCCGAGATCGACCGCCGCAGCGACGCGCTGGCCGCGCTGCTGGCCGAATCGGGGGTGGCGGCGGGCGACCGCATCGCGGTGATGATGGACAACCGCCCGGAATTCCCGCTCGGCTGGCTCGCCGCGGCCAAGCTGGGCGCGGCGATGGTCCCGGTCAACAACCGCTACCAGGAGTACGACGCCACGCACGTGCTCGCGCACTCGCAGGCCCGGGTCGTGCTGACCACCGCCGAGCACGCGGATCTGCTCGCCCGCGTCCGGAAGGCCACCTCGGTGCGGCAGGTCCTCGACGTCGACGCGATCGACCTCCCGGCCGCCGAAGCGCCCCGGTGCGCGCCGCCGGCACCGGAGGCGCTGGCGAACATCCAGTACACCTCGGGCACCACCGGCGCACCCAAGGGCTGCGCGCTCCCCCACCGCTACTGGACCACGCTCGCGTCCGGCCTGGTCGACGGCTTCCCGGACATCGACGACCGCGACACGATCCTCACCGCCCAGCCGTTCCACTACATCGATCCGCAGTGGAACGTCGCGCTCGGCCTCGCCGCCGGGGCGCGGCTGGTGGTACTGGACCGGTTCCACCCCACCACGTTCTGGGCGAAGGTCCGCGAGCACGGCGTCACGTGGTTCTACTGCCTGGGCCTGATGCCGAAGCTGCTGCTCGACCAGGACCCGTCGCCTGCCGACCGGGAACACCGGGTGCGCGCGATCAGCGCTTCGGCGATCCCGCCGAACCTGCACGCGGCGCTCGAACGGCGGTGGGGCGTCCCGTGGTTCGAGGCGTTCGGCATGACCGAAACCGGCAGCGACATCCGGATGACCCCGCAGGACCACGACGCCGCGGTGGGCACGGGCTGCCTCGGCCGGGCGGCGCCGGGACGCGAGGTCATGATCGTCGGCGGCGACGGCGCCCCGGTGCCGCGCGGCGAGGTCGGCGAGCTGGCCATCCGCGGCACCGGCCTGATGCACGGATACTTCCGCGATCCGGAGGCCACCGAACGCGCCTTCCGGGCGGGCTGGTTCCACACCGGCGATCTGGCCCGGATGGACGACGAGGGCCGCGTCTACTACGCGGGCCGCACCAAGGACATGATCCGCCGCAGCGGCGAGAACATCGCCGCCGCCGAGGTCGAGCGCGTGCTGCAGCTGCACCCGGCGGTCGAGGTGGCCGCGGTCCTGCCGGAGCCGGACGAGTTGCGCGGCGAGGAGGTGCACGCGGTGGTCGTCCTCCGCGGCGAGCCGTGCGATCCGCGCGAGCTGGCGGAATTCTGCGCCACCCAGCTCGCCTACTTCAAGGTCCCGCGCTACTGGACCTTCCGCGACCGGCTGCCGATGACGGCCTCGGAACGCGTCGCCAAGGCCGTCCTGCGCGCCGAGCTCCGCGACGAGGAGGCGGCCACCCACGACAGCCGAACCTGGTGATCTCCGCGGGTCGGCACTGCCTGCGGCCCCGTTGAACGTTCTGTCCCCTTTGCCCACTGCGGCTCCGGGTCCACCATCCGGCGTACATTTGTTTGGTGCGCGTCGGCCTGCCCGCGCACGAACCGACAGAACGTTTCCGTCCTGGCCTGGCCGGGACCGCGGCACCGAGAAGGTTGATCGGGTGGTTGTCCCAACGGCTCGTCCGCAGCTCGCTGAGCGGCCGGGCCGCAGCAAGGCCGCAGGTCGATCGGTCGGCGCGGTCTGGCTGCGCATGCTCGCGGTCGTCGCCGCCGGCTTCGCGCTCTACGCGGGCTCTCCCCCGCGTGAGCTGTGGTGGCTGGCGCCGATCGCGTTCGCGGTGTTCGCGGCGGTGCTCCGCGGCCGCAAGGCCCGCGCCGGATTCGGCTACGGTCTGCTGTTCGGCTTCGCGTTCCTGCTGCCGCTGCTGGGCTGGCTGCAGGACTTCCTGGGCGCCGACTTCGGCCCGTGGCCGTGGCTGGGCGTGGCGGGCGTGCAGGCGCTGTTCGTCGCGCTCGGTGGCGCCGGGATGGCGCGCGTCAGCCGCCTGCCGGGAGCGCCGGTGTGGATGGCCGCGGTGTTCGTCACCGCCGAGGCGCTGCGCTCGGCCGTGCCCTTCGGCGGCTTCCCGTGGGGCAAGCTGGCCTTCACCCAGGACACCGGCCTGTTCCTGCCGCTGGCCGCGCTCGGCGGCACCGCCGTGGTGTCCTTCGCCGTCGCGGTGGTCGGCGGCGGCCTGGCCGAGCTCGCCCGCCGCGTGCGCACCCCGCGACGCTGGGCCGCGCCGCTGGCCGCCGTGCTCGTGCCGGTCGTGGCCGGCCTGGCCATGCTGCCCTTCATCGGCACCGACCCCAACGCCGGAACCGCCCGGGTCGCGATCGTGCAGGGCAACGCGCCCAACCTGGGGCTGGGCCTGCTGTACGAGGACGACGTCCTGCACACCAACCACATCGCGGCCGCTCAGCAGCTCGCCGCCGACCCGGCGAAGGGCCCCCTCGACTTCGTCGTGCTCCCCGAGCAGGTCGGCAGCTGGGGGCCGAGCCAGACCGACCCGGACCTCTCCGGCGTCGCCGCGCAGTTCGGCGTCCCGCTCGTGGTCGGTGGCCTCGGCAAGGACCCCGACGGCTCCCTGCGCAACCAGGTCGTCCGGTGGGATCCGGCGACGGGCGCGGGCGACCGCTACGTCAAGCAGCACCTGGTGCCCTTCGCCGAGACGATCCCGATGCGGCCGGTGGCGCGGCTGGTGAGCCCGTTCGTGGACCGCTTCCGCTCGGACATGGTGCCCGACGACAAACCGGGCGTGCTCGACGTCGGAGGCGTCCGGCTGGGCGTCGGGATCTGCTACGACGTCGCCTACGACGACGTGTTCACCGGCGCGGCCCGGGAGGGCGCGACGCTGCTCGCGGTGCCGACCAACAACGCCTGGTACGGCCACTCCGAGATGAGCTACCAGCAGCTGGCGATGTCCCGGCTGCGCGCGGTGGAGCACGGGCGGGCGGTCCTGGTGTCGGCGACCAGCGGCGTCAGCGCCGTGGTTCAGCCGGACGGCACCGTGACCCAGCAGACCGAGCTGTTCACCGCGCAGAATCTCATCGCCGAGGTGCCGCTGCGCTCGACGCAGACGCTCGCCACCCGGCTGGGCAGCGTTCCGATGTGGACACTGGTCGTGCTGGGCGTCGGCGCGGTGGCGCTGTCCTGGTGGCGGCCCCGGCGGACCGCGGACGCCTGAACCCGACCGATACGAGTGCACGGTCGGCCGAGCGGGCCGGCTAGGAGGACATGGATGGCGAACCGGCAAGCCCCCGGAGCCGGTGACGACTCCGCCCTGGTGGTGATCCCCACCTACAACGAGCGGGACAACCTGGAGCCGATCGTGCGGCGGCTGTTCGCCGCGCTGCCCTCGGCGCACGTGCTGGTCGTCGACGACGGCAGCCCGGACGGCACCGGCGAGGTGGCCGACGGGCTCGCCGCCGACGACGAGCGGGTGCACGTGCTGCACCGGAGCGAGAAGGCCGGGCTCGGCGCGGCGTACGTGGCGGGCTTCGAGTGGGCGCTGGCGCGGGACTACGGCGCGATCATCGAGATGGACGCCGATGGCTCCCACTCGCCCGAGGACCTGCCCCGGCTGATCGGCATGCTCGGCCCGGACGGCACCGGCGCGGACGTGGTGCTGGGCTCGCGCTACGTGCCCGGCGGGCGGACGGTGAACTGGCCCTGGTACCGGGCGCTGCTGTCCCGCGGCGCCAACGTGTACTCCAAGCTGGCGCTCGGCGTGTCGATCAACGACATCACCTCCGGCTACCGCGTGTACCGGCGGGAGGTCCTGGAGACGCTGCAGCTGCACAACGTCGCCTCGCAGGGCTACTGCTTCCAGGTGGACCTGGCGTGGCGCGCGGTGGAGGCCGGATTCGTGGTCGTGGAGGTGCCGATCACCTTCGTGGAACGCGAGGTCGGCAGCTCGAAGATGGACGCCGAAGTGGTGCGCGAAGCCCTCGTCAGGGTGACGAAGTGGGGCCTGCGCCGCCGCGGCAACCAGGCCGCGAGCGTCCTGCGCTCGATCCGCCGCTGACGACCGCGGGATCCGAGCACGTCGAAGCGCCCGGGACGAGATGTCCCGGGCGCTTCGTCGGATCCTGGTCGCTCAGTGCCCGCGGCGCGTCCGCAGCAGGTCGAGGCGCTCGTTGAGCAGCTCCTCGAGTTCCGGGATGGTGCGCCGCTCCAGCAGCATGTCCCAGTGGGTGCGCGGCGGCTTGGCCTTCTTCTGCTCCGGCTCGCTGCCGTCGATGATCTTCGACTCGGTGCCGTGCAGACGGCACTCCCAAGTCGGCGGCACCTCGGCATCGTCGGAGAACGGCACCTCGAACTCGTGGCTCTTGGGGCAGGCGTAGCGCACCGTCCGGCGCGGTGCGAGGTCGTGGTTACGGTCGGTCTCGTAGCTCACCGCTCCGAGCCGGCTGCCACGCAGAACGCGGTCGGCCATGACGGTTCCTTTCACTTCGGCCCGGGACCTGGCCCGAGCGGTTGTGCTCACCGTGTGCAACGACGGGGAAGCCGCCGTATGTTCCCGGTGTAGTGCTTCTGGTTGCCGTCGGTGACGTTGTTCACCCATCAACGACGGCTTTCTCCCTAGAGATGCAATCGGTCGGCGTTCGTGACGCGTTATCCCACTCGCAATCTATAGGTGCGTTCGAACGGGTGATAGTGCCAGATGATGAGTCACTATGGCCAAGCTAGATGTCGGGAAAGTGACCATAGTGGGACGGAGATCACGACACGGACGGCGGACAAGACGCGAAAATTGGTAACTGAATGTAGCTATACTTGGTTCCCTGTTGTCACAACGCTGCGTACCGGCATATTCCGATCGCGTCGAAAATCCCGGCCATGCCTGTCACCAGCATGGAGCAACGCCGCCGCCTTGGCGAGGTGGGCGCGCATCGTCACCCGCCGGGCACGCAGCGTGGTCACCGAACGGGTCAGAGAACCTTCGGCGCCGGGTTGCCGACCGCCTCGATCGCCCGCCGCACCGGCACCAGCGCGACCAGCACCAACCCGACCGCGAAGAACACCACCAGCGACACGATGGCCAGCCGGAACGACCCGGTCGCCTGCCCGACGCCGGCGAACACCAGCGGGCCCAGCCACGACGTGGAGCGCTCCCCCACCTCGTACAGCGAGAAGTACTCGGCCTCCCGGCCGGGCGGCACCATCTGGCTGAACAGCGACCGGGACAGCGCGTTGGTGCCGCCGAGCACCAGCCCGATGCCCACCGCCAGGCCGTAGAACTGCATCTGCTGGCCGGCCTGCACGAAGTACGCGGCGACCAGCACCACCAGCCAGGTGGCGAGGCTGATCAGGATCGTCTTCTTCGCGCCGATGCGCCGCGCCACCACCCCGTGCAGCACCCCGCCGACGAAGGCGATGAACTGCACGATCAGCAGCGTGATGATCAGCGAGTCCTGCGGGAGCTTGAGCTCCAGGTTGCCGTACTGCGCCGAGACCTGGGTGACCGTCGAGATGCCGTCGGTGTAGATCCAGTACGCCCCGAGGAACGCCAGCGTCAGCGGGAAGTGCTTCGCCTCCCGGAACGTGGTCACCAACTGCTTGAAGCCCGCGGTGACCGCGGACGGGCCGCGCACGGCCCCCTCCGGGGCGCGGTGTTCACGCAGCGCCGCCAGCGGCAGCAGCGTGAACACGGCCCACCAGACGCCCGAGGACAGGAAGATCAGCCGGACCGCGGTCTCCGTGCTCATGCCGATCGCGTCGTGGCCGAGGTAGATCACCAGGTGCATGGCCAGCGCCGCACCGCTGCCCAGGTAACCGACGGCCCAGCCGCGGGTGGAGACGTCGTCCCGCTCGTCGACCGAGGCGATCTCCGGCAGGAACGAGTAGTAGACCACCACCGAGGCGCCGAAGCAGATGTTGGCGATGATGAACAGCACCACGCCGAGCTGCCAGTCCTGCCCGCCGACCAGCGCCAGCAGCGCCGTCATCGCCGCGCCGCCGAACGCGAAGATCCCCAGCATCAGCCGCTTGCTCTGCGTCCGGTCCGCGATCGCGCCGGTGATCGGCAGCACGACCACCTGCACGACGGTGGCCACCGACAGCAGGTAGCCCCACAACGACCCGGCCGGGAACACCAGCCCGAGCGCCGAGATGTCGCACTGCACCAGCGCGTTGTTCTGCGGGCAGGCGTTCAGGCCGTTGCGCGCGACGTCCGCCTTCGCGGCCTCGGTCGCCACCGAGGTCAGGTAGAGCGAGAGGAAGACCGTGGTCACCGAGGTCGGGAACACCGAGTTGGCCCAGTCGTACCAGCACCAACCCCGCTGTTCCCGGCGCCGCCGCCGCGCGGCGTCCGGTGCCAGGTCGCTGTCCATCACGCTCATCCGTTCGGTCCTCCGGCCAAGATCACTCGATTGGGGGTAACCGGACCTTACTGGCTCAACGAACGCGGTGGAGGTCCGTGCGGCGACAATGCGTAGTTCTGCTCATCCGCCGACCTCCGGCTGCGGCTCGCCGAACCACTCCCGCAACACCTCCTGCAACACGTCCGGCCGGTCGGTGACCAGCCCATCCACGCCGAGATCCAGCAGCTCCCGCATCTCCACGGCGTCGTCGACGGTCCACACGTGGACCTCCATGCCCCAGCGATGAGCCTGGCGCACGAAGCGGGAGTCGATCAAACGCAGCCGGCCGAAGCCCGTCGGCACCTGCGTCGCGCCGCCGACCACCGCCGACCGCAGCGGCCAGCCGCCCCACCGCGAGCTCAACCACAGCAACCCGGCCGAACGACGCCCGGTCGAGGTGAGCAGCCGCGGCCCGATGGCCCGCCGCATCGCGGCCAGCCGGTGCTCGGCGAACGACGCCAGGCACACCCGGTCCCAGGCGTTGTGCCTGCGCAGGGTCCGCAACACCGGCGCCACCGCCGAGTCGGCCTTGACGTCGATGTTGAAGAACATCTCCGGCAGCTCCTCCAGCGCGGCGTCCAGCCGGCACACCGGTTCCCGGCCGCCGATGAGCGCCGAGCCGACGGCCGACCAGGGCAGCCGCTCGATGAGGCCGCGGCCGTCCGTGGTGCGGTCCAGCGTCGCGTCGTGGTTCACCACCACGACGCCGTCGGCCGTCGCGTGGACGTCGGTCTCGATGTAGCGGTAACCCTTGTCGGCGGCGCGTCGGAACGCGGCCAGCGAGTTCTCCAGATCGTGCAGTTCCCCGAGGTGCCACCCGCGGTGGGCGAACGCGCGGGGCCGGGGACCGGACAGGAAAGGATGCGTCACGTCCGCAACTCTGCCCGATCGGCGTGCCTGCACCGCGCAGGCGGGGCCCTTGGCTAACGTGATCGATCGTGGAAACCTCCGACCTGCCGTCCCGCCGCCCACGCCAAGCCAGGCACTGCGCGTGGTGCGGACGGCGCGTCCCGGAGTCGGGCAGGCAAGGACGACCCCGCCTGTACTGCGCGCAGTCCTGCCGCCAACGCGCCTACGAGCGCCGCACCGCGGTGCAGCGCGGCGGCCTCCCGGAAGACGCGGTGGTGCTCTCCGCCGCCGAGCTCGCGGATCTGCAGGACCGGCTGTTCCAGCTGCGCTGCGCGGCCGAAGACGTGGTCACGGCCATCGAGGACGCCGCCGACCACGCCGAACTGCGCAAGCTCGCGACCCAGGTGGTGGCCGTGGCCGGGGAGCTCGAACGGCTGCGGTGAGACGAACGGAGCATTGTGCGGACCGGCCGGGGTGGCCAGGATGAGTTGGTCCCCAGCGGTGGCGAGGAATCGACGGTGCCCGCACGTCCCGTAGTCCGCGGCTTGCGCCGCGCCGACCTGATCAGCCAGGACCCGATAGCTTCGGCGGTCTTCTACCGGGCCCTGCTCGACTGGACCCCGGCACCGACCGGCGCCGGCTTCGACTGCTGGGTGGGCAACCGCCGCTGCGCCGCGATGCGCTCCCCGCGCGGCCGCGAACTGCCCGGCTGGCGCCCCATGTTCGCCGGCACCACCCAGGACGGCTCGCTGACCGGACCCGACGACGCGGTCGCGCTCATCGCCAAGGGGCGGGCCCAGCACGGGCCGTGGGCGCCGAGCCCGCGGCCGGGCGAGCCCTGCTGGATCGAGCTGTGCACGGCGGTCCCGGACCGCGCCGACGCGTTCTGGGCGGACATCCTAAGCTGGTCCGTGCACGCGGACCAGTACCTCGCCCACGGCCGGCCGCTGGCGTCCCGCACGATGCGGCGACCGGCCGGCTGGGGCTGGCTGTGCTACTTCGCGGTGGAGGACGTCGAGGCGATCAGCGCCCGGGTGGTGGAGCTGGGCGGCGAAACCGTCGACCGCGCCGATCACCCGCTGCTGGGCGCGACGGCGGTGGTGTCCGACCCGGCCGGAGCGACGATCGGCCTGGCCGCGGCCGACAAGTGGGGCTGACTGCGGCTAGCCGCCGGAGAGCTCGCCGAGCACCTGCAACGTCCGGTTGGCGCGCACGGACAACCGCTGCTCGCGCGCGGTGACGTCGATGTAGGTCTGGCTGGAGTTGATCGACGAGTGCCCGAGCAGCTTGGCGATCTCGGCGGCGCTCGCCCCGTCCTCGGCGAGCCGTGTAGCGAAGGTGTGCCGCAGCGCGTGCACCATCGCGCCCGGCTGCACCCGGTCGGAGACGCCCGCCGCCCGCAGGGACTGCCGCACCAGGTACTGCAGGCCGCCCCGGCGCAACGCCTCGCCGTGGTGATCGACGAACAGCGGCTCGCCGCCGGGCAGCCGGTCGCCGAACCGCACCCGCCGCGACTCCAGGTAGCTCTGGATCAGCGAGTCCAGGGTGTCCTCGATGGGGATGGACCGGTTCTTGCCGCCCTTGCCGTGCACGTGCAGCCGGCGATCCCCCGCCCGGCCGGCCAGCGAGCCGACGGTCAGTTCCAGCAGCTCGGCCGAGCGCACCCCGGTGCACAGCAGCGTGGCGAGCACGGCGAGATCACGCTCCGGCCACGGATTCCGCGCCCGCCGGGCCCCGGCGGCCACCGTGCGCAGCAGCCGCTCGGGGGTGTCCTCGCCCTGCAGCGGCTTCGGTGTGGAGGGAGCGTTGCGCGGCTTCGGCACCACCTGCATCGGATTGCCGGACACCGCGCCCTCGACCACCAGGAACCCGAAGAAACCGTTCCAGGTCGACCAGGCCCGGGTCACCGACGAGGCGGACCGCGACGCGGCGAACCGCGCGAACGCCGACCGCAGCACCGAGGCGGTGACCAGGTCCACGGCCAGCCGGTCGGCGCCGGTGCCGGTGAGCTCGACCAGCTCACCGGCCACCGACTCCAGGTCGCGGCGGTAGGCGCGCAGCGAATTGGCCGCGAGCTTCCTGGCCTGCAGGTGCTCCAGGTAGACCTCGATCAACCGCGCCACGTCCACGCCGCACCTCCCCGATGATCAACTCGGGTAGATGAAACCAGACGGCACCGACAATCAGCTGTTGCGGATGAACCGGTCGAGCACGCGGGTGCCGAACTTCAGCGAGTCCACCGGGACCCGCTCGTCGACGCCGTGGAACAGGGCGGCGAAGTCGAGGTCCGCGGGCAGCTTCAACGGCGCGAAGCCGAAGCAGTTCATGCCCAGCCGGCTGAACGACTTCGCGTCGGTGCCGCCGGACATCATGTAGGGCAGCGCCTTCGCCCCCGGATCCTCGGCGAGCAGCGACGCGGTCATCACATCGACGATGCGCCCCTCGAACTTGGTCTCCACCGGCGGCAACCCGACCCACTCCCGCTCCACGTCGGGCCCGAGGAGCTCGGCCAGCTCGCGATCGAAGGCCTCCTCCCGCCCGGGCAGGATCCGGCAGTCCACGGCGGCCTCGGCCACCGACGGGATCACGTTGTGCTTGTACCCGGCGGTGAGCATCGTCGGGTTCGCGGTGTCGCGCAGCGTGGCGCCGACGATCCGCGACAGGTTCCCGAGCTTGGCGACGGCGCCCTCGATGTCGTTCTCCGGGAAGTCCCAGCCGGTGATCTCGGTGACGCCGGCGAGGAACTCGCGAACCGAGTCGGTCAGCACCAGCGGGAACCGGTGGTTGCCGAGCTTCGCAACGGCCTCGGAGAGCTTGGTGACGGCGTTGTCGTCGTGCACCATCGAGCCGTGCCCGGCGCGCGCCCGCACCCGCAGCTTCAGCCAGCGGATGCCCTTCTCCGCGGACTGCACGAGGTAGGCGCGAACGCCGTCCTTGAGCGTGACCGAGAAGCCGCCGACCTCGCTGATCGCCTCGGTGCAGCCCTCGAAGAGCTCGGGCCGGTGGTCCACCAGCCACTGAGCCCCGTGGAAGCTGCCGGCCTCCTCGTCGGCCAGGAACGCGAAGACGACATCCCGCGGCGGGGTGATGCCGTCGCGCTTGAGCCGCCGCGCGACGGCGAGGCTCATGGCCAGCATGTCCTTCATGTCGACGGCGCCGCGCCCCCACACGTAGCCGTCCTGCACGGCCCCGGAGAACGGGTGGACGGACCACTCGGCGGGATCGGCGGGAACGACGTCCAGGTGCCCGTGCACGAGCAGCCCGCCCCGCGTGGAGTCGGCGCCGGGCAAGCGGGCGATGACGTTGCCGCGCCCGGGGTGGTCCCCGGACTCGACGTAGGTGACGTCGTAACCGACCTCGCTGAGCTTGGCCGCCACGAACTCGGCGGCGGCACGCTCGCCGACGAGCGTCTCGGGGTCGCCCGTGTTGGTGGTGTCGATGCGGATCAGGTCGCTCGCCAGGCCGACGACCTCGTCCTCGGCCCGCAGCAACCCAGCGTCGTGATCAGTGCCGGAGATACCCTCGTTGTGTGCGCTCACCAGGCATTTCTATCACCCGGCCACGGAAGAGGGGGGTGCCGTTGGAGCGTGTTTGACCATGGGCTAATCTATGTACACAACACAGCGGGGAGGCCCGAAAGAAAGAGGGCCGAGCCGAAGATGTCCGAGTGGCGGAATGGCAGACGCGCTAGCTTGAGGTGCTAGTGCCCTACTAATGGGCGTGGGGGTTCAAGTCCCCCCTCGGACACGACAAAATCCCCACACTGCTTGGATCAGGATCAACCTGGACTTCCGCAGTGTGGGTTTCTTTTTGGTAGGTGACCTTGAGACCGAGTGCGCGGTAGACCGGCGCCTTTCGCTCAGGGGCCGCTCGGTGAAGCGAGCGCGCAGCGCTTCGACACGCGGTGAACAGTTGTTCGACGTAGTCGGGTGTGATCTTCGCCCGGCGCGGAGTGGCACGGCGGAGGACAGCCTCGGCCTGCACCTGCTGGGCTTCGACGTCCGCGATCCACCTACCGATAACCCCTGGATCACTCCCCTCGTCGAGCGCTTGCCGGTACCGCGTGAGCTTGCGCTGGCAGTCCCGGACAGTGGCCTGAGCGGCACGGAGGTGTTCGGTGCCCCGGCCCGTGTCATCATCCGCAGCTGCCGCCAGACGGGTGACGGTGTCGTGGATTCGGTCGTCGGTGAACAACGAAGCCAGCCAGCCGTCCAGATCCGGGAGGATGTCGACCTTGCCCTTGCCGATAACCTCATCCGCCCTGGTGAGAAGCAGTCCGGCACGGGTAGGTCGACTGTAGTCGCTCGAGCGGACGCTTTCGCTGCGGTCGTGCGCCACCGCATGATGATCGACTGTGCTGTTGCAACTGGCCTACCTGGGTGTGACGAATGCGTTCGCCATGTTGCGCCTGCTACCCATGAGTGATCGGGACAAGGACGTCGAGAGCCTGGCTTTGCGCCATCAGATCACCGTGCTGGAGCGTCAACTCGGCAAGAACAGGGTGCGGTTCATTCCAAGCGATCGGGCGTTCCTGTCAGCGCTACTGCACCGGCTGCCACGGAACGTCCTGCGCAGGTTGCCGTTGCTGGTACGCCCGGACACGGTGCTGCGCTGGCACCGCGACCTCATCGCACGCCGCCATGCGACCGTTTCCAAGCCGAAGCGCCCGGGCCGGCCACGCACCGTCCGCTCCGTGCGGGCATTGGTGCTGCGCCTGGCCAAGGAGAACCCCAGCTGGGGATACCGCCGACTTCACAGCGAATTGCTCGTCCTGGGGGGTGAAAGTGGCCGCGTCCACCGTCTGGGAGATCGTGCAGGCTGCTGGGATCGATCCGGCCCCCGAACGCAACTCCAGCACGTGGGCGGACTTCCTACGCTCCCAGGCCGACGCCTTGCTGGCGTGCGACTTCTTCGAGACGGTCACCCTGTCTGGAACAAGAATGTACGTGCTCACCGTCATCGAGCACACCACCCGGCAGATCCGGATCCTGGGCACCACCGCACACCCGACCGCTTCGTGGGTCGCCCAAGCCGCGAAGAATCTCGTCATGGACCTCGAGGAAGCCGGCTGCCGAGCAAGGTTCCTGATCCGGAACCGCGACAGCAAATTCCCCGCCCTGTTCGATACCGTCCTGTCGGATTCGAGGGTAGAGGTCGTGCTCAGCGGCGTCCAGATGCCGAGGATGAACTCAATCATGGAAAGATGGGGGCAGACCTGCCGACGCGAACTCCTGGACCGCACACTGATCTGGAAGCAGCGGGGCCTGCTCTATGCCTTGCGCGAGCTCGAGGACTTCTACAACGAACACCGCCCACACCAAGGCATCGCGAACGCCCACCCGTGCAAGCCGTTGCCCACGCCTTTTGCAGATCCAGACAAGATAGCCAGCCTCGACATACGACGACACGATCGCATCGGCGGCATCCTCCACGAATACCGGCATGCCGCATGACCAGTTCGGATGAGGTTCCGGCAAGGGCAAGGTCCGGGCGATGCCTCTGACGGGGTGCAGAGCGCAACCTCCGCAACCCGGTATCACTCCCCGCATCGACGCGCTCTTGGCGCCGTGCAGGCCGATCTGCTGGACCGACCGGACTGACGACGATTTCGACCAGCGGTGAATCACCCGGACGGCGCTTGTTCGGCGTCAGGACAAGGCTTTTGCCCCGACTTCGAAGACCCCTCGAGTGCCGCAGACTGCGCTCATTCAGTGTGCGAACCGGGGTTCTGTCGCGGCGATTCGCTGCGTTGCCGTGGGACTGATGTCTTCTGCAGCGTTGTCCGCTCGTCGTTCAGCTGACGAACCTCCGATGCCCCCAAAGCGGTGTAGCGAGCGAACGCCTCTTCCCAATGCTCCTCAGCCTCCGAGATTCGGCCCCGGCCGGCGGCGATGCGGCCTAGGCCGTGGTGAGCGCGGGCGCTCTCGAAGCGGCTGCCGCACTCGTCGCTGAGCACCACGGCCCTTTCGTGCGCCTGTTTGGCCTCAACTTGGTTGCCAACCTGGTGGTGTGCCTCGCCGAGGCAGTTGAACGCTATCGCCGAATCCAACGGCAACCCGAGATCACCGAACAGGTCCAACGCGCGGCCCAGCCGCGAGACGGCAGCACCGAAGCGCTCCAAGTCGATCTCGATGCGAGCCATCCTGCGCAGGGTGATCGCAACGTTCCGCCTTGCCCCGGTCTGCTCGTAGCAAGCCAGCGCACGCTCGAGCTCCTGCAGGGCCGACTCGTTGTCACCGAGGTGGTGCAGGACTCCTGCTCGGTTGGCGAGCGCATTGCTCACACCGTAAATGTCACCAACGAACTCAAAGAGCTTACGCGCCTTCTCGTAGTGGTCGGCTGCAGCATCAAGCTGTCCTTGCTCCAGTAGCGCCAGTCCGAGGTTGTTTCGGGTTTGAGCCTCGGCGTAGTGGTGACCGTTACGTTGGGTGGCTTCAAGAGCCAGCTCATGCGTTTCCGTCCAGTCCTTCCACTGCTTGCTGAGGAAGTAGTAGCCGCGCAGCGTGTAGGCCAGCAGCCACAGGCGCGAATCCAGAGCCGGATCCGCCACCCGGAATATCGCCGTGGTGTTGGGTCGCTCGGCATTCAGCCACGCCAGGGCATTGTCGTGGTCATCGAACACCGGCGAGGCACGCACCACGCCCTCCAGCGGAATCCGGTAACGGTGCGGTGTGATGACCCGGTCCGCCTTGTCAGCAGTGTGCAAGTAGTAGTCGAACAGCCGATGCACGGCGGAGCAGCGATCGTTGTCGCTGTCATGCTGCTCCGCGATCTCCTCAGCGTACGATCGCAAGAGGTCGTGCACATCGAACCGACCGCTGCCCGGATCCTGAACGAGGTGCGCTCGGACCAAGGAATCAATGGCGCGCCCGGCTGCTCGGGGCGTGATGTCCAGCAATGCGGCCAACGCATAAGCGTCAAAGTCATGTCCCGGATACACACCCAACGAACGAAAAGCCCTTGCAGCATCACCATGAAGCTGCTCATAGGACCACGAGAACACCGTCCGAGCGGACGTCGACGGGTCATCATCGCCCAAGACATCCAGCTGGATCTCCCGGTCCGTCAGATCCGCGGCGAGGTCAGCCAGTGACATCGAAGGCCGCAGACGCGCTGCTTGCCCCGCCACCCGCAAGGCCAACGGCAACCGCGCACAGGACCTGATCACGGAATTAGCAGCGGCCGGCTCCTCATCAACACGCGCACCAACCAGCGTGCGAAATAGCTCCAACGCCGCCGCCACGGTCAACAGATCGACTCGGACGAGGGCAGCACCCTCGCCAACGATCAGACCCGACAACACACGACGACTCGTGACCAACGTGCGGCAAGACGCCGAGCCCGGCAACAAGGGACGCACCTGGTTCTCAGCGCACGCGTTGTCCAGCACCACGAGAACGCGCCGCCCAGCAAGGAGACTCCGATACAGCGCAGCCCGTTCAGTCAGAGCATCTGGGATTTCCTCCGCCGGCGTTCCCAGGGCACGCAGGAATCCGGCCAGCACCTCGCCAGGATCCAACGGACGATTCGGGCCATAGCCGCGCAAGTCGACGTACAGCTGACCGTCCGGGAAGTCCGCACTCACCTGATGAGCCCAGTGCACCGCAAGCGCCGTCTTCCCGACACCCGCAGTTCCACACACCAACGTGATCCGCGGGCCTGCCTGCAATGTTCCTGACTGCTCGGAAAAACCAGCGCTCAGCTCCTCCAGCTGCTCGCTGCGCCCCACGAAACCACCCGGTGCAGGTGGCAGCTGTTGCGGAACCGGTAAGCTGGGAAGCGTCTGCAAGTGCACGTCACCGACGATGGTGCCTGCCTGAACCACAGTGCCAACCGAACCCGACACCTCATTGCGTGCTCCCCCGGCGACGACTGAGCGGTCCGCCGTCCCATGCATGCGTCCCCCACCCCTCGAACATGATCACCCATGTCCATGACAACACACCGAGCCTGCCCTGGATACCGCTTAACGAAGAATCCAAACCTCGTCACAAACCAGTTGCGCCCAGCTAAAGGAACCTGATGGCTGATCATTTTGGACCGCTGATCGCCCGGAGCAGTGAAAACCCTCGAATGTGACGAGGAGCTGTTGCTCTATCCGAGTGAAGATCGCAGAAAACCTTAGCCGAACCCGGGTGAAACGCAGACGATCACCCACGTGGCAACAACACCGAAGCCCGTGCCGTGCAGCGCAGTCGGGTCCTCGCCCAAGCCGCCGCAGGCCTGCGACACCAGCGCCCCGGTCAGCACTCCGGCGTTGCAGGTCAAGCAGGTTCCCTGCCCCACCATTGCGCAGCCAACGTCTTTAGGTGTAGTTGATTCGGTCTTCTAGAACCGGGAGATAGGCTAACTGATCGAGAGCCCGGATCAGTTGATCAGTTCACCCTGCGCCGAAATCGGCCCGCAGCTGAATGGCCGCCACTTCACAGCGTTCGAGCTGCTCTCCTCATTACCGCCTGAATGAAATTCACTCCCTCGGCGTATTCCGTTTCCGAGAGCAGTTCCATCGTGCCAAGACGAAACCTGCATTGGAATTTGCCGACATCATCAGCAACCGTGGTCACTGGGAGGGATAGTGGGAAGCAGCGCTGAGGACTGCGAAGCGGAGCTGAAGCGACTTCGCAGGAATCGCGGGCTGTGCCTGGCACGAGCGGGTGAGATCGGCGACACTCTCCGCGCTGCATGCGGAGTGACCTCCGACGACACACCGGCAAGTACCGTACAGAAGGTCATCGAGGCAATATCTCGACAGGCCCAGTTGCTGGGGCGTGAACAACGGCAGGCCGCGCTGACAGCGTTAGGGATCAGTGGCCCCGGATCCCGTTTTCTCAAGGACCGGCAAGCCTGGATCGCGCAGGACATCGACCGTGACATTCGCACCGCTCGACGTCGTATCGACGAAGGATGCGCAGAGCTGGCATTGCTGCTGGCCGAAGGCGGCGAGACGGCGACAACACCGACAAGTTCTTGGCACACCGAACGGATGCGAGTGCTGCTCGCGCTCGACCAACCGAGGCCCGAGGCATTCGTGTTCCGCAGAGTGGTGGCCTGCAATGAATCTCTCGACGAACTCGACCTCGCAACCACGCTGACCGCTTCGGGCCAGCTGGTTGCCCACGGCACGGATGATGTCAATGTCGATGTGTTCGCCGGTGGGACACTGCTGCGCACGCGGAACGAATCAAGCAAGCAGACCGGGCTTACGCTCCGGCCACCCGAACCGTTGCGGCGCGGGCAGAAGCATGAGATCGCGTTGCGGATTCGCGCGGCGGAAATGCTGCCCTACTACGTGTGCGTGCCGAAGAGCGCCTGCGCGGAGTTCACCCTCACGGTTCGCTTCGGCACGCGGACTCCGCGCACGGTCGGGCTGTTGGAGAAGGTCTCCCAGAACGACCTGCGATCGGTGACCGGCACACCGCTCGAAACGGATGCCGCTGGCGAGGTGCACGTGTGCTTCCGGAACCTCCAGCCGGAGTTCGCCTACGGCATCCGGTGGGATCAGTAGCGCTACTCCCCAGACTCCCAGCCCGGGGAGCCGGGGCCGGACTTTGGCCGCAACACCATCGGCTCCCCCAATTCCGGCTTGACGTGCTTCTGTTGCTTGGTCAACGTGCGGTACAGCTTCTCGATACCGTCCTTCGTGATCTCCGGGACGTGGTAGTGGTGCGCACCGGAGGGTTGGAGGAAGTCGGGGATCTCCTCCTTCGTGTGCCCGGGAAGCAGGACCGGGAGGATGCGGCGGGTCCACACACTCCGGGTTTGCTGGAGCTTTTCCCGCAGGAGAGCGATTTCCCATTGACCGCCCTCGTTCTCATCGTCAGTGCCGTACCCGTCGCCGATGAGCCGGAACCGCGGCGAAGCGATCACCAGCGTGTAGTCCGAGTTCCTGATGTAGTGCTCGGCCCACTTGCTGATGTCGTGGCGGTACGGCTTGAGCCAGAAGTCGTTCACCGAGTCGATTCCCAGACATGCCAGCAACTGCGCGAACTTCAACACCTGTTCGCGGTGTTCTTCGTCCTCGTGGATGTAAGAGATGAAGACGGTGGGTAGCGGCATTTCTCCCTCGTCACACGACTCGCCGGAGACCTTGACCGGCCCCATGACAGCACGGTCGATGACTATTCAGCCACTCTCTGCACTGGCCAAATCCTGGACAATTCGGGTTCTTCCACACCACCGCTGGATCCGGTGTGGCACGTTCTCCGCTGGTGCCGATCACGGAAGTGGAGGAGCGTCTGGTCGTGCCGAATCCGGGGGAATCCGCGCAAGACCCGTGCGTCTACGTCTTCCGCGCACACGACTCGGACGAGCACATCGCACAAGTGCTCGAATTCGCCACGATGCTACGAAGAAACGGCATCAAGGCCGGCTTGCCCGAATGGAGCCCACCGCAGCGGTCCGATCACGTCGTCGACGAGATCGCGCGGTTCGACGAAGCGGATTTCATCCTGGTCATAGCCTCGCCCGAGATGAAGCTCGTGATGGACTCCATGCAGCCGGGCGATCCCGGGGTCGTGATCGGAGCCGCACTCGCCCGCAACGACCTCGCGGAAAACCTTCCTCGGTCGCTCAAGAAGATGCTGCCGGTCGTCCTACCCGGCAGGACCATCGAGGACCTCCCCCGAATGCTGACCAGTTACTCCACGGATCGCTACACGATCAGCCATATCGGCACCGATGATCCCGAGGTCCAGAACCTCCTGCGCGTATTGCGCAACAGTCCCCTACACGCCGAGCCACCCCAAGGACCGCCTCACACGATCGCTCAGGAACAGAGGCCTCTTCACGGCGTCGACACGCCCCCGCCTGCTGCGAAGGTGATCCTCCGCACCGGAGAAACGATCGTTCTGGAGGGACAGAGGCTCCTCGTGCACGACGGAGTTGATACGCCCGGCGGAGAAGGCGGTCCAGAGGTGCTGCGTCAGTCGCCGGCGATGCTCATCGGCGAGCCCCACGAGTGGGTCTGGCTGCGACAGGCCGAGCGGAAAGCCGAGTGCACAGGAGAACTCTTCGCAGCGTTGGCGGCGGAACGCGACCTGACCGAAGAAGTCAGCCGGGAGCAGGAAGCTGTGCCACGCCCGCTCGCCCTTCTCGACGAAGACCGCACGCGTACCCTCGTGCTCTCCTGGCCTCGGCGGGATGCACCTCCCAAGCGCTTCGCGACCCTCGCGGATTACATCCCGCATCCCGACGAGCTGGATTCGATCGTGGTACGCCGAACGCTGGCGGCCCTCGCCGGGCTCGCCGACCCGCTCGACGCGTTGCACCGCCGCGGGCACAGCCATCGCCAGCTCGCCCCGCAAAGCATCGTCCGGATCGACGACGAGAACCTCGCGCTGCGGGATCTCGGCGCCTCGACCCGCACACCAGTTCCGGGTGAGCACGCCACCTACCCCGCCCCCGAGCAGACCTTCCGCAGAAGCGGCCTCATCGGCCCCTGGACCGACGGCTACCAGCTGGCCGCCGTCGCCTACCACCAGATCAGCGGTCACCGACCTCGCGAAAGCAAACCCCTGCCGGTGCGGCTGGTCTGTCCGATCGCACCGGAGACAGCTTGCGCGGCGATCGACGCCGCCCTCGACCCCGTTCCCGCCAGACGTCCGACGGTCGCCGATCTGGCAGCCGCATTCCGGAAGTGAGCTGCATGCTGCGAGAAGTCCCGGTAACTGGTCCGATCCACTTGATCCCCGGAAATGACCTGCAGGAAAAGCTGCGCCAGCGCGAGTCAAAGTCCCCGCTCCTGCCGACCGGGCCTGAGCAGATCATCAGGGACCTGTCCCGCCGATCTGATGGGCTGGTTCCCGCGACCGTGGCAATGGGTAGGGGCAAGGGCCGCCTGTATCTGTACACCTACGGCTACGTCGTCGATCTCGGTCTGAGCAGGGACGAACGCTTCTTCTGGATCAACGGTGCCGCACCGTTCACGCTGCGGCATCACGCGAAACTTGCTCGGTCTTGTCTGCTACTGCGCTCCAAGTGGCGAGTCAAGAATTGGATCAAGGAGCTCCCGGAGAACCCCACCAAGTGCTGGCAAAAGCTGTGCAAGGAATGGCAACAGCTCGAACAGGACTTGGCCGACCAGGAGAACGTCGCGCGTCTCGACCCCCAGCACGAACGTTACCTTGACAAGCTCGATGCCTTCAACAAGATCTCTCGCGAAATCGCGGCGCAGAGCAACTCCTCTCAAGCTGGCTTTACCTACCGGCGCGTGCGTCCGGGAGGCTCGCACGGTTTCGCCACGACGAGCACCTACATCTTCGATCTCGAAGGCCCTGTACCGAAGCGGCACGACTACGTGCAGATAAGCGGTAACTCCGACCTGCGCGGCCAGGTGGTAGAGGCGACCGGCAAGGCGGTAAAAGTAAAGTTCGACGAGTCACCGGACTGGAATCAGCTGACGAGCCCAGGAAACCTGGTCCAGGCACCGACCGATGTCGTGCACATCAAGCGCCTTGAGACCGCGGAAGCGCTGCGAGCCCGGCAGACTCGGAACCGGTCCTTGTTGAAGGTGCTCGTCGAACACCAGACGCTGCCGATGCGCAAGGTCGAAGTGCATCCCTCCCAACAGCTCGACCCGTCCCAAGAGCGTGCCTTCCGCAGCGCATTGAGCGTCGAGGACATCCTGATCGTTCTAGGACCGCCGGGTACCGGGAAGACGCGTGTCATCACGGAGATGGTCAGCGCCCTGGGAGGATCCGACAGCGGGAAAACCCTGGTCACCTCGTTCTCGAACAAGGCTGTGGACAACGTCCTGGACCGGCGCCCGAAAAATGTGATCGCACTCCGTCTCGGTGATGAGATGAAGGTCGATCCCGACGTGCGGCACCTCCTGTTGGACAACTACGCACACGTGCTGCGTGAGGAGCTCAAACGCAGCAGCCGAGTAACCTGGGAGCACTACCAAAAGCTGCCAGACGCCCTCCGCCGGCACCAGCTGTTGGGCGAGCAGCTCACGACCTGGAAACAGTCCCGCAGTGAACTCGCAGCGCGCAAAACGGAACTGGACAGGTGCCGCCGCTCGGTCGGTGGTCCCGCGCACGCCCTCGTGCAGCAGCTGTCGCAGCAACTCGACCACCAGCGGGAACGGGCGCGCCATGCGCAGAACAGCCTGAATCAGGCCGTCCAACGCGCGGATCACGCCCGGGGCAGCTGGTGGTCCCACCTCGTAGGCCGGCTGCGCGATCGTCGGGTCAAGAAGCGACGCCACCGCTTCGATACCGCTTCCAGGCAAGTGAACGAGACCCGCGAACACCTCCGGCTCGCGCACGACGAACTCGAGGCGATGCTCCAGGACGTGCCCGAGGTGCAGGCCGCGCAGCTGAAATGCGAGGACGCTGCGAAGGAAGTCGACCAGAACCGAACCGGCGCGCTGAAGACGCTTTCCGCGCTAAGCCACGCGCTCGTCAACATCGATCCGCTACCGCCGGTGCCTGAAGGCGCCGACGATGCGAAGACTTTCCAGTTCGTCGAAGGACTGCACATGGGCGTGCAGAAGCGCATCGGACTTCTGCACGCCCGCACCGGGCTGGTCAACGAGTGGCACGAAGCGGTCTCCTCCCGCCCGATCCAGCAGCTCCGCCCAGAGCTGATCCGCTACGCCGATGTCATCGGGACGACCTGCGTCGGCGCCGCCACCCAGAAGGACATCGCCGCGGAGGAGTTCGACCTGGTGATCGTGGACGAGGCGGGGCAGGTGCAGACCTCTGACGTGCTGATTCCGCTGATCCGCGGCAAACGCGCCGTGCTGGTAGGCGACCACAAGCAGTTGCCACCAGTGACCACGGAAGAATTCAAGGACGCAGTCGGAAAGCGCGACGATGCCGCTGAACTCCTGGCCCTGTCCCAGAAGAGCCTGTTGGAAACCCTGGTCGAGGCAGTACCTGCGGATCACGTGGTGCAACTGCAGACGCAGCGCCGGATGCCTGAGGCGATCGCGCGACTCATTTCCGAGCATTTCTACGGCGGAACGGTGAAATCCGCTGTGGAGCCGCAGCGGGGAGACGCTCTCTTCACCAAGCCACTGGTGTTCGTGGACACCTCGACGCTGCCCGAGCACGAACGCCGCGAAACGCGGGTGAAAGACGCGGGATACATCAACAAGGTCGAGGCGCGTATGCTCAATCGGCTCGGCGAGCACTACGACAGCATCCAGGCCGAGTGGGCGCTAATCGTGCCTTACAAGGAACAGCTCGGCCATCTCAAGGAAATGGCGAGCCACTGGGCACCGAACTCGGAGACCGTCGACGGCAACTTCGGCACGGTTGACGCGTTCCAAGGCGGGGAGCGCGACGTGGTTCTCTACGGATTCACCCGCAGCAACAAAGACGGCTACATCGGATTCCTGGACGAGCTGCGGCGTCTCAACGTCGCATTCACTCGCGCCAAACAGCGCCTAGTGCTCGTCGGCGACTTGGGGGCACTGCTATCCAGCAGAGTTCCCGAGTTCACCGCCCTGATGGAGAGGCTGCGCGCCACACTGCGCCGCGACGGAGAAATCCTCGCCTACCACGACGTTGCCGCCCGACTCACCGAAGTGGGATCATGACTGCACAGGAACCTTCCTGGCACAACATGCACGCAGCCAAGCGCAGCGCTCTGGAGGACGCGGCATACCGCCAGGGCGTCTACCCCACCCGCGTGTTCCGCGTACTGCTCCCGGTGCACGAAGTCGAGGTCAAAGCCACCACCAGGACGGGACGTGACTACGCGCTCATCGACAAGTTCCTTGAGCGGTCCATCGACGAAGGTGGGCTCACGACGATTCCGCGTCTCGCAGAGTTCCTGTCCTTGGACCCCGTTCTCGTGGACCGCGCTGTCCGTGTGCTGCACCGCATCGGACACCTGGATCCCAACAGTGCTGAGCTCGCCCTCACGCCGCTCGCTCGCGAGTCGTTGGACGCCAACATCTGTTACGAGATCCGCCGTGAAGATCGGCGCAAGCTCTACTTCGACGGCTACCAATCGGAACCGCTGCACCGGCGCTACTACCAGGATTCCAAGGTCTTCCTGGATCCGGCGGAGGCCCAAGCCCGGACCGAAGACAAGTTCGTCAGGTTGACCTCCACCTACCCATTCCGGCGTGCTGCGCTCACCGCCCTGGAGAAGAACCCCGACCGCGACAAGTTCAACCTTCCGCTCTCGGTGGAGAACCCGGAGGACGTCCAGCCGGAGTGCGTGTTCCTCCCGCTTTTCCTCGTGCGCACGGTCGTGCGCGGCGGGCACGTGCGCTACCTGGCCTACAGCGAAGCCATCAGCGGTCAGCTCGACGAAGAGCTCAGCGATCTGTGCACCAACCATCCCGATATCGGCTTCACCTTGCAGAACGAAACGCCGCATGTCTCGCAGCAGGAGCAGATCGTCAGTGGTTGGCTGGAGCGGAATGCCCCAGCTGGTCGGGAGTTCTTCCAGCATCCGGACGGATCGTGGCAGGCCGATTTCGCTCCCGAGGATTTCGAACCAACAAAGCGCAGAATCAGGGACGTGGGCTCGTTCGTCGATCTCGGGACCGTCGTGGTCCGGGTGTGGTGCCAGGACCACGAAGTACGGCGACGCGCTCTGCTGGCACGCGCCAAGTCGCTGCTCGGGGTATTCCGGTATCGGCCGCAGGACCGCGCCGATCTGCTTCGCATGGCCGGAGATCAGCTGGAGTTCCCCGACCTCGACGACAGCAGACTACGCGCGCTGGCCGCCGAGGCCGGGGACAACGACTTGCTCGAGCAGCTCGACCAGCTGGATAGCAAGTTGGAACAGGGCACCTGAGACCTCTCCCCAGGGCCCCGCCCCGGGGTTGGGCGGGGTCCTGGGTGGGTCAGCGTTGTTCGGGTAGTGGGCGGTTGAGCCAGTCCGATTAGAAGGCTTCGAGGTCCGGGAGGGAGTCGAAGACGATCGGGAAGCCCGGTGGGGCTGCTCCAGCTCGAGGAGGGTCGTGCAGCCCGAGCAGATGCTGTCACCGGCTCCACGAGCCGGTCTCCCTTGCGGCACGGTGAGTTCCCAGACATCCCGCGTGGGCTTGCTGGCGGCTGCCACATTCCACGCACACACACGTTGAGCCGGTTATACCTGTAGTGCGTGGAATCGCCAGCTGGCCCGAGGACAGGATCTAGCAGGTGCCCCGCCCCTGGCGCGGATGGTCAGATAATTTCTGACCGCACACCCAAGAGCGCGAGAATCTGCTATCGATCGAGGCGAGGACTCTCTCACACTGCAATGTCATCGCAGCACGCGACCATGCCAACAGAGACGGTGCCGCAGCACTTGATAGGAGGTGAACAGGTCTCAAAACGGCTGCGATCAAAAGAGGTTCGATAATGTGCCCCTATGGTTTAGATCCGCACCGCAAACTCCCTGTTTCGGAAGCCCGGGAGCTATTCGCCAGTTCGGGTGGCATCTGCCAGCGTTGCGGAAAAGAAATTGGCCCTGATTACCAGACTGCACATCTTGCCCCCTACGCGCGGGGGCGGCGCCACCGACATCGAACAGATGGAGGCATGGTGCCCTGACTGCAACCTCGACCTTGGAGAGCGGGCCTGCTGTAGCCACTGTTCCGACGAGTGGCTCACCAACTGATGTGTCGCCAGATCGGATCCGTTTCACCAACGCGCGTGCACGCGCAGAGCCCACACCGAGTTCCCGGCGCAACGTCTCCGCCGAGATCGGCCGACGATGCCGAAGCCAATGCTCGACGTCGAGATCAACGGCACGAGACACGAGTTCCTCGGCTTCGCTCGTGGCCGCATCGTCATCATCCCGCTGTTGACCAGGTTCGTTGCACGACACCGTACACGACGCTGTCGACACAGCACCGCCGTCACCGGCCAGGCCAATGGCTGTCTGCCCTTCAGCGTTGGACGGGGTCCCGGCCGCGGAAATCGCCTGCAGCAGCCCTGGCCCGACCTCCGCCCAGCCGGTCAGCAGCAACGGGCCCACCGGATCGAAGGCGGTCTTGCCGAACTGGCCAGCGCAGATCGGCTCGGCCACATTCACCGCCAACGTCACCAAGGAAGCGAACAGCAGCAGCCGTCGCGCCGGGCGGAGCTGCTCCGGCCGCGCACCGTGCAGGGCAAGGTAGCGCGTGCCCAGCAGCAACCCGAGCACTGACAGATCGACCGCCGGAGCGACCAGCGGCGCCACATACATCGGCTCATCCAGCCGCAAAGCAAGGCTCAGGACATTGCCGAACCCGAACAGGAAGGTCACGCGATCACCGAGCCCATGATCACCGCCACCGACCGCTCCACCACATCCCGGGAAGCCCACATCAGAGCTTCCCACCCGCACCTGAGCTACCGCCTGCCAGGCACAGCACGGCCCGCTCGAACAAGGTGGGGATTTGGTTCAAGTCCCCCTCGGACACTCTCTTACCTCACGGGTTTTCTGACTCGACGGCTAGCACTCCTCACTGCTGGCAGCGGGGGTTTTCTTCTGGCACTCGACGGTGGAATCCGTCCTCGGTGCGGAGTGTATCCGGCCGGGCGCGGCCATCAGCTCTGGAGCTGGACAGCCTGGTGCCGGCCTGAGAACCCAGCCCACGTGGCCGCACACGATCTCCAGGCCTGCTCGGCGGAGATAGTCACCAATCTCGTTTCCCACATCATCCTCGGGTGGTTCCCCACTCTGCTGGCTGAGCAGGCCTGGGGCGTCGCGAAGGTGATCCTCGCGGACGTACACGGAACGGGGCACCGGTCTTGGCCGCGATAGAGCGGCCGTGGAGCCATGGCGGCAGCGATACCCGGCACGACCATGCACCCAGTGCGCATCCATCCGACGGCACACTGCCCGCACACCACCAGATCAGCCAATTCGTCCTTGCGAACCTCGCGTTGCACCGCAAGGAACGTGGACTCATCGACCAACGCCCGATGAGACAACTGCTCGGAAACTTCCCACTCCTGCACCGCATTCCGGCGCACTACCCCCGAGCCTCGGCCACCCGTGCGTCCACTCGCGCCGTGGCCCTGGGGGGAGTGCCGGTTCCAGACCTGCCCGCCCGTGTACCGCGGATTCTCCAAAATCAGCGCAATAGTGCGGGCGATCCACCCCTTCACTGGACGATGCGTGTTCCGAGCCTGATCTGCACCGGCCGGGCATGGCACACCACGCGCGTTGAGCTCCCGCGCCAACGACGCCACCGACCGACCCCGTGCTCGCTCGGCGAACAGCCACCGCACCCACGGCGCCGTCTCCGAATCCTGCTCCAACACATGCACACGCCGCCCCACTGCGCGGCCCAGCATCGACCAACCGATATCCATGGGTTCCGGCGGCTCGTGGGGCGCCGCCAATTCGAGCACCGCCGTGCACCGCGCGGTCGAGGCCCTTCGCGAGAAGCCGCTGATCGCGGCTACCAGCGACGCGAGCTCCCCGCTGCACGGCCTGGATCCGGCAGGCGCTCGAGCGCGTACGCGTGGAGCTCGGGCGTTCCGAGTTCCCGGCGAGCGTGGGTTCCGGCGGCGGTGGCGGCACGTCAGGATTCGCCGCGGTCCGCCACCAGCCTGCCCTCGGAGTCGGCACCGAGCCGGATCCACCGGCTACGGCACGCGTCCGACTGAACGTGGGGCCCCGCCGCTACAGGGATCTGCCCGGCGTCGCCCGCCGACTGGCGATGACTCGCTCGGCTCGAACACCCGCCCGCTACGTCCCTTGCCCGTGCCAGCCTCCAATCCGCAGCAGCCCGATTCCCTCAACACACGTCAACATGACCGCCCCGGCGGCATCCTCTACGAGTTCCAACGCGCAGCATGACCTGCACGGATGCAGTTTTCGGCAAGGGAACCTTTCCTGTGCCGGCGAACTCGGCGAAGACGCCGGTCAAGCGTGCAACGGGACGTAGTCCGTGTCGTATCCGAAGTAGCGGGGACCGGCGAGTTCCAGGCCGCCCGGGCTCGTCCACCGCGGGTCGCAGGGCGCCGCCAGGACGCTGACGCGCAGTCCGTAACGCAGTCCCTCAGTGGTCACCGGCTCCCCGGTCTCGGCGTCCAGCACGCAGATCAGGTCCGGTGTGGTGGCCGTGATCCGACCGTCCAATGTGGCCAGCAGGTGCTCGTTCTGGAAGTCCAGCACGAGCGTCCGGCCCGCCCCCTCCACCCGGGTCCGGCCCCGGGCGAAGCCGCCTTCGGTCCGCCGCTGCACGTCCACGACCTTGCCTGCGAGCAGGTGCTTTCCGGCGAGCAGCTTCCGCGCGGCGTCCACCGGATCGGCGTGCCCGGCCCGCGCCTGCCGGACCTCCTGGCCGAGCTGCTCGGCCAATGTCAAGGTAGCCGGAACCAGCCCGGCGGCGAGCTGATCGCCCCGCATGACGGTGTCCGCGCAACTCACCTGGCAGCCCAACTGCACGCAGGCGGCGCGCGCGATGCGCTCCGCAGTGTGGTTGTCCACGGCCCGGACAACCATCGTGTTGCCCTTGTCGTCGGCGATCGCCATGGGTGTGTTGGACACCCCGATCAGGCCCGGCAGCACCATCTGCGCCTCTGGGAACGCCCGGCCCATCGCGTCGCCGTCGACCACCGGCAGTCCCGCTTCGGCCGCCGCCGCCAGCGGCAGCATCGAGTTCACCCCGCCGATCTCGATCGGCACGATGTGCGTCGCCCGGCGCCCGAGTACCTCTTCCAGCGCCCGCAGCGCGGTGAGCTCCTCGCGCCCGTTGGGCAACTTCTCCAGCAGGATCGTCGGCGCGCCCATACCGGAGATCGGCACCACGGTGGCGTCGGCGGGCACCTCGTCGATGTCCACGACGGTCACCGGACCGTTGCGGCGGATCGCCTCCCGCGCCAGCAGCTTGCCGATGTAGGGGTCGCCGCCCCCGCCGGTCCCGAGGATGCCCGCGCCCCGGGCGATGTCGTCGAGGTTGTCGATGCCGATCTCACGCATTGCGGTCCTCCCCTTGCACGATCCGGGCCAGGTCGAGGTCGCCGACGGCCTTGACCCGGATCCGCGTGGCCCCGCCAGGCAGGTACGCCAGCGGGACCTCTTCGACGTCCACGACGCGAACCGTCCCGGCTCGCGCCCCTGCTTCCTCGGCCCGCGCCACGGCCTCCTCCCGCGCCTGGTCCAGGATCTTCTCCCGGGTTCCGTCAGGTATCTGGAAGACGCGGTCGACCTCGCCGCCGACCTGGGCGATCGCCGCGCCGACGGCGTTGGCGACGTCGAAGTGCGCGGGCCGGTGTACCTCCGGGAAACCGGGCAGATGCTCGGGCACGAGCACGCTGCCACCACCGACGGCGACCACGGGCAGCGGCGCGGCGGAGGTCCGCATCCGGTCAACCGTGTCGGCCAGCCGCTCGGCGATGCGGCTCAGCGCCGCCGACACGAACGACCGGTCGAGGTGCGCGACCTGCGCCGCGTCGCCGATGTCGGCAAAACCGCCCGCGACCGCGAGATCGGTGGCGGTCAGCGTCGATCCGCCGAAGACCAGCGCCTCGTCGGTCAGCCGGTAGCCGACGCTGCGCGGCCCGACCTCGCCGTCCCCGGTAACCAGCGACCCGCCGCCGATCCCCAGCGACAGTACGTCGGGGATGCGGAAGTTGGTGCGCACCCCGGCCACCTCCCCGTCGGCTGCCGCCTCGCGGGGGAAGCCGCCGATGAGGACCCCGACGTCGGAGGTGGTGCCGCCGACGTCGACCACCGCGCAGTCAGTGAGCCCGGACAGGAACGCCGCGCCGCGCATCGAGTTCGTCGGCCCAGAGGCGAAGGTGGCGACCGGGTAGCGGCGAGCGAAGTCCAGGTCCATCAGCGTCCCGTCGTTCTGGGACAGCAGGAACGGCGCGGTGACGCCGTTGTCGGCCAGCGCCTTGCCGAAGGACTCCACGATGGTCACCGCGAGATCGCGCAGCGCGGCGTTGACGATCGTGGCATTCTCCCGCGCCAGCAGCCCGACCCGGCCGATTTCGTTGGACAGCGAGAGGTGCACGTCTCCGAGCTCGGCGGCGAGGATCTCCGCGGCGCGCTGCTCGTCCTCGGCCGCCGCCGGGGAGAACACTGACGACACCGCCACCGAGCGCACCCCGTGCCCGGCGATGTCGGCTGCGACCCGCTTGAGTTCGTCGGGGTCCAGCGCCGACAACGGGCGGCCGTCGAATTCCCGACCGCCGTGGCAGATGTAGGCGTGGCCACCGACGGCCTGCCGCAGCCGGTCCGGCCAGTCGACCATCGGCGGCAACGCCTCGGTGGCCGGCCGACCGAGGCGCACCGCCGCCACCGGCGCGAGGCGGGCGCCTTCGACCAGGGCGTTGAGGAAATGAGTGGTGCCGATCATGACCGTGGTGACCGCATCGCCGTCGGCGTCGGCCAGCACCCGGCGGACCGCGTCGGCGACGCCGGCAGTGACGTCCGAGGTGGTCGGCGATTTCGCGGCGGCGAGCACCCGGTCGTCGTCGCCGAGCAGCGCGGCGTCGGTGTTGGTGCCCCCGACGTCGATTCCGATGCGCATGGATGACCTTTCAGCGAGTGATTTCGAGGGCGGCGGCCGGTTCCGCCGGTTGCTCGACCGGCAGTTCCCGGTGGCCGCGGACCAGGCCGAGCCGACCGGCAAGGGCGTAGCCGAGGCCGGCCAGCAACAACGAGTTGAGCGCCGGGATGCCCCACCACTGGAAGTGCTCGGACAGCCAGCCGAACACCGATGCGGCCAGCCACAGCACGATCGTGGCCGGCACCCAGGCCGGTTCGGTCTCCGGCAGCCGGCCGAGCGCGCGGGAGGCGTCCAGCTCCGGACGCCAGCGGCGGACCACGAAGTACTCGGCGACCATGATCCCGGCCACCGGCGGGGTGAGTACCCCGAGCAGGGTGAGGAAGTCCTCGAAGGCGTCCAGGATTCCGGCCGCTGCGGCGAGGCTGCCCAGCACGCCGACGACCACGGTGACCCGCGCCCGGTTCAGCCGGACGCCGAACAGCGACTCCACCGCGTTGATCAGACCCAGCGAGCACGAGTACAGGTTCCAGTTGTTGATCTTGATGGTGGCTGACACCAGGATGATCACCCCGGCCACCCCGGAGGAGGCGGTGATGATCGCGATCACGTCGGAGGACTTCACCGCGTAGGCCAGCAGCACCCCGGCGAGGCCGAGCACGTACTCGCCCAGCGAAATGCCCACCACGGTCTGCTTGACCACGTCCCCGGCGTTGCGGTTGAAGCGGGTCATGTCCGGCGTGGTCACCGCGCCGACGATGTAGGAGCCCGCGACGATCGTTGCCCCGGTGGCGATCGACATGCCCTCGCCGAACGGCGGTGAGGCGACCAGTTCCCCGAGGCTGTAGCGGGACATCTGCACCGACATCGCCCACCCGGCCAGGCCCAGGAACGCCGGGACCGTGACGAACGCGGTCCAGCCCATCGCCCGGAAACCGCGCAGCACCAAGGCAGTCACCGCCATCCCGGTGATCAGGCACCAGCCCCACAGCGGGATTCCGCCGACCAGCGAGTGCAGCCCCTCGGCGAACACTGCGGTCTGCACGCCGAACCAGCCGAACAGGCTCACCGCGATCACTACGCCGATCAGCGTCGAGCCGTAGCGGCCGAAACCGGTCCAGCGGGTCAGCACCGAAGTGGACAGTCCCTCGCGCATCCCGGCGATGCCGACGAAGATGCAGACGATCTCCAGGATCACCGATCCGAGGGTGAACGCCCAGAACGCGCCCCAGAACGACAGTCCGGCGCCGAGGGTGGCGCCGAGGAGGAATTGGGTGAGGTCCGACAGCTGGCCGAAGCGCTGCACTGCGACGTTGAACCACGGGTAGCGGGCGGATCTGGGCACCCGCTCCAGCGGGTAGTCCACATCGGTGTCCGACATGCGGGACTCCTCTGGTTTCGGCGATGTCAGGGGGTTCGCGCGGGCAGCGGCGGTCCGGCGGCGCGGGCCCGCAGCCGGACCGCGGTGTCCTGCAGATAGGGCAACGGGGCGCGGTCGACGGAGACGATCTGGACCTGGCGCGGATCGGCACCGGCCCGGACCGCGCGGGCGCAGGCACCTTCGCGGACGTCGTCGAGCGCGGCCTCGACGCGGGTGCGCGGGCCGAGCCGGACGATCCGCTCGCACTGCCCGCCGACCGGGCTGGTGGCCGCCCCGACGGCCCCGGCGACGCCGCCGTGCTCCGGTCGCACGATCTCGGCGACGCCCGGAATCCGCGCAGGTGCTTCGCCGGCCCCGACGATCACGATCGGCAATCGTCCGGCGGCCGGTTGCATGCGGTCGACGGCTTCGGCCCACTGTTGCGGGGCGGGGCCGTCGACCGGAATGAGATCGGGCATCCGGAAGCAGACCGGCACGCCACCGATCCGCTCGCCGGGCCCGGACTCCTGGGGGTAGTGCGCGATGAGCGCGCCGATCCGGGCACTGCACGCGCCGTGAGCACCGGTATCGGCCACGATCGCGTCGCTGAGCCCGGCCAGCACACCCGCGCCGCGCAGGATGCTCGCCGGGCCGCTGCCAAGGCTCAGGCCGGGCTGGCGGCGCAGGTAGTCGAGGCTGGTCAGGGTGCCGTCGCCGCATGGCACCAACACCGTCGCGGCGCGCATGCCGAGTTCGGCGAGCGCTCGTTCGAGCCCGTTGCAGAGCTCGGTGGTCAGGCGGCTGAGCGCCGCGTCAAGCACGGTCGTGTTCTCCCGCTCGATCAGCCCGAGCGAGCCGAACTCGCCGGCCAGGGCGACGTGCACGTCACCGGCTTCGCGGCGCAGCAACTCGGCGGCCTCGTGCTCCTGCTCGCTGTCCGCGGGCGAGAAGACGCCGCACACGGCGAAGGCCTCAGCGGTTCCAGCCATTCGCGCACCGAAGCGGGCCACCGCGTCGCGATCCAGCGGTGCGCGTTCAGCGGGATCGAGGCCGGCCCAGCCGTCCACGATCATCGCTCCCGCACACACGGCCGTGTGCAGGTCCTCGGGCCAGCCGAACATAGGCCGCACCGCATCCGCAGCACCGCCGATGCGCACGACGCCCACCTTGGCCAGGGCTTCGCGGCGCGCCACCGCGGTCTCGGCGACGCGGAGGCCGATGGCCACCTGACGTGCTCGGGTGCGCTCGGGCGGGAGTGCGCGCAACGCGGCGGCGACGCTGCCGACCACGTCGTCGGCGATCGAGGGAACTTCAGCGACCGTGGTCGCGCCGCCGGCGAGCAGCACAGCGTTGGTGCTGGCGGGGCCGACTTCCACTCCGATGATCACGAGATCCCCTCCAACCCGAACGCCTCCGGTCCGCCCAGGCGCATGCCCGCCGGGGTCCGCCAGATCGGCGCGCAGTCCAGCGAAACCACGCACACGCGGAGGCCGTAGCGCAGGTCGTTGACCGGGATCGGCTCGGCGGTCCGACTGTCCAGCACGGCGATCACCTCCGGCACGACCGCCAGCGGCGCGCCTTCGGCGAAGACCGCCAGGTATTCGGTGCGCGCCTCGATCCGCAGCAACCGCCCGGCGTCCGAACCCAGGCCTTCGACCAGGACCTCGGTGCTGGCATCGTCCGGATGCCGCAGTTCGGCGACCTTCGCCGTAGCCAGCACCCGGATCCCGGCACCGGATGCGCGGCGCGGATCCACCCCGTCGGACAGCGCCGCGCCGACGGTCATCGCGCGGGTCACCGAACCGGCCACGGCGTGCCGCGCCGCCTGCTCGGCGGTCAGCGGGTAGTCACTGGACGTGGCCTGTCCGCCGAAGGCGTCCACCGCAGCGCGGGCCAGGCGCTCCAGCCAGCGGCCGTCGACGTGGTCGATCACCAGCGTCCGGCCCTGCTCGTCGGCGAGCACCGCGGGCACCGGGGACACCCCGGCCAGTTCCAGCACGGTCTGGTCCATGCGCGGGAAGGCGCGGCCCATGGCGTCGGCGTCCAGCAGCGGCAGCCCGAGGCGGGCCGCGAAGGAAAGCGCCACCAGCCCGTTCATCCCGCCGATCTCGCTGGGCAGCACCGCACCGACCGGGCGCCGGTGGATCCGCTCGACCTGGTCGCGCAGGTGCGCGGCTTCGCGCGTGCTGCCGATCCGTTCGGCGGCCACAGTCGGCGAGCCGATCGTGCTGACCGGCATCACCAGCGTCTCGGGCGCGAGCTCGGCGGGCAAGATCAGGCGCACCGGCCCGCACTCGGCGACGGCCTGCTCGGCGACCAGGCTCGCCACGGTGGTGGCGCCACCGCCGCCTGATCCCAGGACAGCGCACCCGCGTGCGAAGTCCACGATCAGCCCGGCATCGATGTCCATTCGCCAACGGTAAGGACACCGACCCGACCGACGAGGTGCTGCCGGCACCCATTTCGGAGCGACTAGGTGATGTTGGCACACTAGTCGGCATGCCAACGGTCGAGAACGTGCTCACGTCACCCGGGTTGGCCGGCATCCGCGTGCTTGGCGGGCCGGTCTCGGCAGGCCCGGTGACCGGTGTGCGGTTGGAACACCGGCTGGATCGCGTCCCGACACTGCCAGCCGGGTGCATCGCTGTGCTGCTGGCGCCGGTGTCGGGCTATCGCTTGGACATCGCGGTCCGCGACGCGTCCACTGCCGGTGCCGCCGCGCTGGCCCTGACCGGCCAAGCAGACGAACTGCCGCCGACCGCACGGGCGCTTGCCGACAACGGGCGGGTCTGCATCCTGCACGCCACCGGCGACCTCGCCGCACTCGTCGTCGCGATTGCGCGCACGATCGACGGCGACGCCGCGGACGCGTTGGCCCGCGTCGAAGCCGCCGCGCAGCAACTTCCCAGAACCGCGGGGAATGCGCAGCGATCCGCAGCCTTGGCCGCAGAGCTGCTCGGCGTACCGGTGGAGGCGCGTGCCGCAGCGGAAGGCGAAGACGGCGCGGTCGCCGTCGGAGCCGAAGGCGAGGTGCAGTTCGCGGCGCCGCGCAGCGCCGGGCACCACCGCGCAGCGGTGCGGTCGGTGTTGACGATGGCAGCGCTGGTGTCGGCCAGCGGCAGCGCCGAAGACATCCCTGTGCGCTCCCGAAGCCAACTGCTCGCCGAACTGCTCGTCGCGCCGGAGGACACCGCACTCCAGCTCGCTCCGCGAGGCCGCGCGCTGGGCTTACCCATCGACGCCTGGCACATCGCGTTGCGCACCGAACCGGCGGCCCTGACGGGCACGGACCGCTTCCGGATGTTGGAGGCGGCAACGCCCGAAGCCCTGAGCACTCTTCGCACATCCGGAGCGGCGCAGTGGAACGCCGCGCGGGTCGATGACGCGTTGGTGCTGTTGCGCTCGCAGCCAACGGATCCGCGCCGCGAGGGCATGCGCATCGCATTCGCCGAAGCCGAACGCCTGCTCGGCTCGCTGCGCGAACGCTTCCCCGCCGCCGACATACGTTGCGGTGTGGGAACTCCGCATCGCGGCCCGTTGGGTGTGCGTACTTCGGCGCGGGAAGCGCGGAGCGCACTGCTGCGCGGTCGCGGGCCCGACACGGGGCCGGTGTCGGCGCACGACGCTGTCGGGCTCGATCGGATGCTACTGGAGTGGTACTCCTCTGACGCCGCCCGCGAGGCCGTGGACGAACTCCTCTCCCCCGTGCTTGCGCTGGGAAACCGCCGAGCCGAACCCCTGCTGCGAACCCTCCAGTCCTATTTGGACCACCAGGGCTCGCCGGCCCGCGCCGCCGAGGAACTGCACGTGCACCGCAACGTGGTCGGCCGCCGAGTGCGCCGGGTAACGGAGCTGATGGGCATCGACCTCGACGACCCGCAACAACGCCTCAAGGTCCAACTAGCCTGCCGCGCCCACCTGACCTGACCCCAACCCTGCTCTTGCCGAAAATCTGATCCGACCTGGTGAGAAGCGGTAGGCAGGGCGTGCGGTTGGCCGGCGGCAGTCGCTCGAGCAGGCGCTGTCGCAGGTGTTTAGTGCCAGGCACGGCGCGCATTCCACTGTGGGGGCCGTCGGCACGCAGGAGTCGATGATGCATGCGGTAGGAATACCCCCGCAGGGGCAGTTCTGGTGCTCTCCAGCGGTGGTTACCCGGACGTCTCGCATGGCGGTGGCACGAAGATGTCCCGCCTGCATAACCACGAGCTCGCCGGGCTGCTCTGCGATGGCCGGCTCCGCGACTTCGACGAACTGGCCCGGTATCGCTTCGCCACCTGGTGCACGGGCGAGGCCACCCGAGCGGGCGGCGACACTGTGATGCCGTGTGCGGCCAACATCCCCGTCGAAGTCGGCGGCGTGTGCATCACACCCGGCGACTACATCTACGCAGACCGCGCCGGCGCCGTCGTCATCCCGGCGCACAGCGTGCGGGACGTGCTGACCGAAGCGCAACACATCCAAGCCGAGGACGAGGACTTCCTGGCTCAGATCCGCAACGAGGACCCTTCAGCACTACGGGCAGGAAGGCGCTTCGGGCGGCAAGAGCTGTAGTGATCTCGGCTGCTCGGCGTTCCGCCCATTCCGGGCCGTCAAAATGTCCAAGCCACAGGACGTGGTGACGCACGCCCCCGCGCTCCTCGGCGGCGAGAAGATTTCTCGTGGTAGTCCCGAAATAGTCGCGAGTCTCGGCGGCGCTGATCGGCGGCGAGCTGATGGCATCGACCACCGCGTCAACCCCTTCGAGCGCCGCGTCCAAACCCCGGCCCGTAATCAGGTCAACGCCGAGAGAGCGGCTGATGCGAACCACCACGTGCCCCTCGCGCTCAAGGAACGAGACGGTGCGGGCACCGATATTGCCGGTCGCACCAGCCACAGCTATTCGCATGGTGAACCTCCGGTGAGGGCGTGACCACCTCCAGGACGATGCTGCGCCGCGCCGCCCAGTCCCGCAAGCTGCCGTCTATCCGGTTGGCATGGCCCTCGACGTGGACAACCGTACGTACTACGCCCTTCTCCGAGGCCTAGCCCGACGACTGACCGTCTTGGGTGTTGGGGCATTTCGGCTCTTCCGTGCTTTGACCGCGGCCAGCATGTTGGCGGGTGCCGATGCTGATGGGCTCTCGACATGTTGAGCGGCTATCGACTGCGTTCTGCTTGGTGTGCCCGATCAACGGATGGTGCTGGTTCGTGAGCCGTGCTGGGGAGGGACTGCGATGGGTATCGTGTCGCCTGGTTTCCAGGGGCGGCGGCGTACGACCGGGCCGCACTTACCGCCGGGCCAGTACCTGATCGAGGATTTCCCCGTGTTGTCCGCGGGCCCGACGCCGCGGGTTCCGCTGGATGAGTGGGAGTTCGTGATCACGACGGAGACCGGGCAGGTCCATCGCTGGTCGTGGCCGCAGTTTCGGGAGCTGCCCAGGGAGACGCCGAAAGTGGACATCCACTGCGTCACCAAGTGGTCGAAGCTGGGCACGACCTGGAGGGGCGTGTCGCTGGAGACGCTACTGGCCGAGGTGGACACGGCGGCAGATTTCGCGCTGGTGGACTCCTACGGTGGGTACACGACGAACCTGCCGTTGGAGGATCTGCTCGATGGCCAGGCGTGGATCGTCTACGAGTACGACGGTGCCGATCTTCCACCCGAGCACGGAGGTCCGGCCAGGTTGCTCGTGCCGCATCTGTACTTCTGGAAATCGGCGAAGTGGGTGCACGGCATGCGGCTGCTGCTGGAGGACGAACCCGGATTCTGGGAGACCATCGGCTATCACGATTACGGTGACCCGTGGCGCGAGCAGCGGTATCAGGGCGACTGAGCTGGCGGGTCGCGCGTCTGGTCGACTACCGCGACGAGACGCCCACGGCACGCACGCTGGTGCTGGACGTAACGGGCTGGCCGGGACATTCGGCCGGACAGCACGTCGACCTCCGGCTCACCGCCGCTGATGGTTACAGCGCGCAGCGCAGCTATTCACTGGCAGCCCCCGCGGACGATGATCGGCTGGAGCTGACGGTGCAACGGGTGCCCGATGGCGAGGTGTCTTCGTACCTGACCGAGGTGTACTCGGTAGGAGACCCGGTGGAGGTGCGCGGACCCCTCGGTGGCTGGTTCGTATGGCGCCCGGCAGAGACCGAGCCGGTGCTGCTGATCGCGGGAGGATCGGGCATCGTGCCGTTGATGGCGATGGTGCGGGCGCGTCGGGCGGCCCGCAGTCGTACACCGTTTCGCTTGCTCTACTCGGTCCGCTCGCCTGCGGAGGTGTATTACGCCCGGGAGCTGGCTCAGCCGACGCGTGGGGACGACGGCCTGGACGTGACCTACGTGTACACGCGGTCGGCGCCGCAGGGTTGGGCCGGGAAGCCTGGAAGGATCGGGCTCGCGGACATCAACCGTGGTGGCTGGCCACCGGAGTTCGAACCGAGCTGTTTCGTCTGCGGCCCCACGGGTTTTGTCGAAACGGCCGCCAACATTCTCGTGGCGCTGGGCCACGCGCCTGGGCGTATCAAGACCGAGAGGTTCGGCCCGAGTGGAGGATGACATGACACAGCCGAACACCGAGCAGCACGTGGACGGCAACGCCCTGGCCGGGCCGTTGGCGGAGGTTTTCGCGGTCGATGTCACAGCGGCCGTCGAGCGTTGCATGGGCTGCGGGCGCACCGGCCCGGTCGCTACACTCCGCGTCTACCAGCACGCACCCGGACTGGTCGCCCGATGTCCAGGCTGCGACGAGGTGGTGCTGCGCCTTGTCCGGGGACCGGATAAGGCCTGGTTGGACCTGAAAGGCACGATGAGTCTCCAGATCCCACTGGCAGGTTCCGGTTAGCCCGTACCCTCCCGCGTCTGGTGGTGCAGTTCGCGATATGCCGGGCCAACAGCGACGACAAGGCCCTCGATCCTGCCAACCGTCGCGGCTACGTCTACTCCCGTGACACGGATGGCTCGCACAGCAATGCCGATCAATCATCCCGCCGCGCCCGTGCGGCGCTACGTGGTCTCCGCCGTGCCTCCGCGGCGCTCGCTTGAGACCGGCTTGCGCAGCAAGGCGAGGGCGGCAGCTGGGAACAGGAGAACCGACAGAAGACCCGCGCAGATCAGCGCCGCCGCAGTCACCGGAGTCATCAGGCCGAGCGCGACGCCGATCTGCGTTGCGGCAACCAGGAACGGCAGCGACGTCGCCTGCAGCAGCCCGGCCGCGACCGAGGAGCGTGTGCCAAGCGAGCGCTGGTAGAGCAGTGCTGGAGCCCCGCGCACGAGCAGCAGCGCGAGGAGGAATAGCGGCACTCGCAGCAGCGCGGACGGAGTCGCGATCAACCCTCCGAGGTCGAGCTGCACACCGCTGGCGACGAAGAACACCGGAATCAGGAACCCGTACCCAATCGCCTCCAGCTTCGTCCGGAAATGCGGATGCGTAGCCGAGTCGCGATCGACCAAGCCCACGACCGCACCGGCCAGAAACGCACCCAGGATGCTCTCGAGACCAAAGCGCTCGGCAAGCACAACGAAGGCCACGAGCAGCACGACCGCCGCACGAACCCGGATCTCCGCGGTGGTGTCCTGCAACCGCAGGAAAAGATCTCCCAGACGCATTGACCGCCCTGCCAAAGCCACCGCGAACCCAATGACGGCCACGAAGGCGACGAAGACGATCAGCGACGCGAGCCGGCCTCCGGTGCTCCCGCCGGACGTGGAAAAGAGCAGCGACAGCAGGACCACCGCGGCGAAGTCGGCCACGGAGGACGCTGTGATCGTCATTTGCCCCATCGCCTGGTCCGCACGCCCGGCGTCCTTGAGCACGGGGACAACCAGACCCAGCGACGTCGCGGACAGCGCCACCGCAATCAGCACCGGGTCACGCACCCAGCCTGCCGCACCGAACGAGAAGCCCGCTGTCACGCCGATCGCCAAGCTCACCACGTAGCCGATCAAGGCCACCCGCAGCAGAGACCCGCGCAGGCGATGGAGGTCAACCTCCAGCCCCGCAAGAAACAGGAGAAAAGCCAGCCCCAGCAAGGCGACGATCTGCACCGCCTGATCCATCACCACCAGTCCCAGCACCGATGGCCCCACGATGACTCCCGCCACGATCTCCAGGACCACCGACGGGATCCGCAGCCGCGGTGCCAGCCCGAGCAACAACGGCGCCAGAAACGCAATGATCGTCAGGATCAGAAGATTCCCGAAGCTCGGCATCGCCAACCTCCGCTCAACCGCTGGCCCACCTCAAGCAGGCGCAGCCATACCTCGCTGGCTACGGAAAACGTAGGCACCGCGTGCCCGCGGCCACCCCCTTCGCCCGGGCGGCGTCGCGGTCGACCAGCACGACCTCCCGGCACACCCCACCGCGCTCGATCAACGACAGCACCGTCGCCGACCCCACGGCGCCCACTCCGACCTTCACGGCGCACCACCCTCGTGCGGAAACGAAGTACCAGGCCAGTCCCACTGTGTACCGCAGCCGACCGGCTCACGCCCGCCCGCGGTGCCGACGCCTCTCACACCACGTACAAGACCCGGGAACGCACACCACAGCAAGCGTGCCCCGATCTGGCTCACCACTGGCCATAAAGATCTGATGCGTCGCGCGCCATGCCCGGTCAAGACATGAACAGTCGGCGCCACTCACGCCCGGGGGGCGCACCCAGGCCGGGGAGGTCTGGCTGATCGACGTGCGCGCGGACAAACCGGGCTGGGTTCCGGACGACACGGATAATCACTTGCCTGCATGCGCGGGACGAGACGACACCCGCCGAGACGATCACCCGGATCTACATCGGGGCTCAAAAAAGCCCACTGACCTGCACTCGAACCTGCAACTTCTTGATCCTCAGTAGGCGTCCACAAGAGACAGTTACCAGTGAACGTTTTTCATCCTGGTCGGCCCGCAGCCGCGGCCCGCGAAGCCGTACGTCGATGAGGTGCCGCATGCGCCGAAGGCGCATAGCCCACCTACGCAGCTCGCACCGCCGCGGGTTCTCAGAGGCTTCCTGGCGAGGACGGCCCTGACGCCGTGTATTGGACATACATAAGTCAGGGCACCCACAGACCAGGGAGCCTCTGAGGTTCCGCCACCCGCACCGCCACGCAGAACGAGGTTGGAAAAACCTCAGTGAGTACCTAATCGGTGAATCATCGGGCCCGCCGACTACTCAGTGGCCACGGAACGTGCGCGGGACAAAAGTCCCCTTTTTCTCACCGGAGCCCAGCACTACTGTCGAAAACGCCGTAGCAAAGTCGCGCACTCCCGCCATTCGCGCTCAGGAGCGCGGCCAGGCCGTCGCCGGCGTCGATCCGCACCGCGCCGGGAACGCTGTCGCGGACCTCGAATGCGGCGATGGTGTATGCGGACGAGGCCGCGTCACGCGGGTTGAGCACGATGCGCAGGTCGCTGCGCCAGCGCTCCTCGGTCACATCGCACAGGACGTATCCGCGGTAGGTTCCGTTGTAGAACTTCACGTGCGGATTCGCCGGCAGGCCCTGGCGTACGTCGGCGTCCCAGCCCGCGCCGGACGAGATCGACGTGCCCACGAACTCGGTGGCAATCGTCGGCGACGCCGGGTCGTTGAAGTCCGTCTTGAGGTCGTTGACCCAGTGCGTGTGCCAGTCACCGCTGAGCACCACCGGGTTCGACGGCTTGTTCGCCGCGATGAAGTCGAGGATGCGCGAGCGGGCGGGCGGGTAGCCGTCCCACTGGTCGAGGTTGACGATCTGACCGGGGCCCAGGTCGCAGTCGAACTGCGCCATGATCGTCTGCTGCGCGATGACGTTCCACGTCGCCTTCGACGCGGCCAGCCCGGCCAGCAGCCACTGCTCCTGCTCGGGGCCGGTGAGCGTGCGCGTCGGGTCGTACACCTCTCCGCTCGGCGCCTTGCGGCCGTCGCCCAGCGCCTGGTCCGAGCGGTACTGACGGGTGTCGAGGATGCTGAACTGGGCGAGCTTGCCGAAGTTGGTGCGCCGGTACATCTGCGCGTCCGGCCCATGCGGCTGCTGCGCCTCCCGCATCGGCAGGTGCTCGTAGTACGCCTGGTAGCCGTTGGCACGCCTCTCGAGGAACGGCCTGCCGTCGCCAGCGCCGCCCGCGATCCCGCCGGCGTAGTTGTTCTGGACCTCGTGGTCGTCCCAGGTCAGGAAGAACGGGAAGCGCGCGTGCGCCGCGCGCAGGTCCGGCGAGGTCTTGTAGAGCGCGTGCAGCCTGCGGAACTCGGTCAGGCTGCCGTCGGCCGTCTCGTAGATGTAGTCACCGAGGTGGACCACGAAGTCGACGTCCTGGCCAGCGAGATCGCGGTAGGCGGGATAGGGCCCGCCCACCCACGACTGGCACGACACGGATACGGCGACACCGGTGCCGATGAACCGAGGTCCATCGGTGCCGGTGTCGCGGTGGAACCGTCAGGCTCGGGGGACGCCCGCGTCAGACGGCGTGCCCGGTGTATGGAACGGGCCTGTGATCGCGAAGACGTGGCCTGGCGACTGGATGTTGGCGAACAGCAGCTGGCCGTCCTTGGCGAAGGTCGGGCCGGTGAACTCCTTGTCGACGCTCACCTCGTTGCGCGCCAACGGGTAGCTGTCGCCCTCCTTGGTGATACCGACGAGGTGCTGGATGCCCTCGCCGTCCTCGGCGAGGATCAGACCACCGTTCGGGTCCACCACGATGTTGTCGGGGCCGTCGAAGTTGGTGTCCTCGTCGGGGTTCGGGTTCACCTTGAAGATGGTCTTCAGGGTGACGGTTTCGGTGGCCGGGTCGTAGAACCACACCTGGCCGTCGTGCTCGTTGACGCTGCCGTCGCTCGCCCGGGCGAAGCTGGCGACGAAGTAGTGGCCGCCGTCGCCGTAGTAGGCGCCCTCAAGCTTCCGGCTGGAGGTGACCTCACCCGCGCTGAACTGCTTGCGGATCGAGGCCGCCGTGGCAAGCCGGTCCGGGACCTCGACCCACTTCACCTCGTAGCGGGTGCCGGTCCGGGTGGCCTCCGACAGGTCGGTGATCCGCGTGCCGCCCAGGTAGCAGGCCATCGCCTCCAGGGTGCCGGCGGTGTCGCCGCCCTCGGAGAGCGCCAGCTTGCGCAGCGCACCCTTGCCGCCGGTGAAACCGGTCGGCGGGGTCCACCGGTAATAGAGGCCGTTCGGGCTGCCGGCGTCCTCGGTGAGGTAGATGCGGTTGTCGACCTGGTCGAGGCTGATCGCCTCGTGCGAGAAACGGCCGAGGAACTTCAGCGGCACCGGGTTCAGGTTGGCGTCGCGGTCGAAGGCGTCGACCTCGAAGCACCAGCCATGATCGTGCAGGAAGGCACCGCCGGCGCGCTGCTCGGTCTCCTCGCAGGTGATCCAGGTGTCCCACGGCGTGCAGCCACCGGCGCAGTTGTTGTGGGTGCCGGCCAGGCTGACGTACTCGTTGACCCGGTTGCCCTCATCGTCCACGACGATGTTGGTGGTGCCGCCGCCCGCGCCCGGGTCGAACGTCAGGCCGTCCAGGGTGGGCACCCGGTACGGCTCGCTGCCACCGACCTCGTGGTTGTTGATGAGCACCAGTTGGCCGTCGCCCTCGAAGACGGCGGTGCCGTCGGGGTCGGACGGGGTCGGCTCACCGGACTCCAGCTTGGTGACGCCGGTCTCGGCCACGATCTTGTACGAGAACCCTTCCGGCAGCGACAGAATGCCGGCCGGGTCCGGGACCAGGGGGCCGTAGCCGGCGACCCGTCGGGTCATCGCCGAAGCGGCGGGAGCGGCGATCGCCTCCACACTGCCGGCGATCATGATGCTGAACACGCCCGCAGCGCCAGCACGGAGGGCGTCGCGGCGGGACATCGGTGCTGTCAAGACAGTCTCCCTTGGTAATGCTGAATTCCTGCCACAGATCGAAGTGGCCGATGTAAAATGCCGCCTGGGCCCCCGTCCGGCTGGACGCTGGGCAGGGGCCCTTGTGACGGGATCGACTTACGTCAGCCGTCCGTGTCCCGAGACGGAATCGCCGCACCCGGCACGTCGGCCGGTGCGTAGAACTCGTCCTCGCCCGGGAATGGCTTCTCCCAGCCGGTCGCCTCGTACCAGCCGAGGTGGTTCAGCTGCGCGGGGTTGAACGCATCGACCTTGTCGGCCGTTCCGTTCGCCTGTTGCTGAGCCTTCCAGTCGGCCCACTGCTCCGCGAGCTGCTGCTTGTCCGCGGGCACCGCGGCGGTCGTCACAGCCGCCTGAGCCGGGACGTCCGCGCCACACTCTGGCATCGTCTTCAGGCCGTCGGTCAGCGGCACCTGGTTGGGCACCGCGTTGTACGGCGTGAAGTCGGCGTGCGGGGTGAACGCCTGGTTCATCGGCGATGCCGCGGTGTCCTTCTGGTTCATCGGCTGGATGCCGAGGATCTGCTCCACGGTGCGGAGCATGGTGATCTGGCTGCCGTAGTGGTTGTCCACCACGCCGTGGTTGGCCCACGGGCTGATGATCTGGACCGGCGCGCGGTGGCCGTCGACGTGGTCGGCGGCGGCCTGCGAGTCGTCCTCGACGACGAAGATGGCGGTCTCGGGCCAGTACTTGCTGTGCGAGATCGTGTCCACCAGCTTGCCGAGCGCGAGGTCGTTGTCCGCGACCTGAGCCGGGCCGTTGGTCGCGCCACCGGTGTGGTCGTTGGACAGCCACATCATGTTGAGGTTCGCCGGGCCGTTCTTCTCGAAGTCCTGCTTCCAGACCTCGTACTTGTAGACGTCCGGGACGTTCAGGTCGAAGTGCGGGAAGCCCGGCACGGAAACCTCGTTCAGCGACGGGATCGCCGAACCGACCTTGATCGGGTAGGCGCTGGGCTGTCCGGTCGCGGCCATGTTCTTCGCGTCGCACCAGTAGTTCTGCCAGGTCGCACCGGCCGGCTTCTGCTCGAAGTCCTGGAACTCGCCGAAGTTCTTGACGGACTTGCCCGCGTTCTTCGCGCCGGTCCAGATGAAGCCCGACCGCTGGTGACCCAGCACGTCGTCCTCCGTGTCGTAGCTGCGGATGTACTCACCCGCGGTCGACTCGGTGTACTCCGGGTTGTCCGCCTGCGTCACGAAGTTGTGGCCCTCGGCGGAGTTGGTACCGGTGTCGTAGATGTTGTCGTACAGGCCGAACTGGCCGGCCAGCGCGTGGTTGTTCGGCGTGACCTTCTGACCGTAGGAGGCCAGCGACGGGTCACCGTTGCCCTGCGGCATGTCACCGAACATCTGGTCGTAGGTGCGGTTCTCCTTCACGACCCAGTACACGTACTTGATCGTCGAGGGGTCACCGAGCCGGACCGGAACGGGCACCGGCGGCACGGCGCCGGTGTTGCCCGCCTTGGCCAGCGAGTTGCCGCGCCAGCCGTTCTGCGTGAACACCTTGCCGGTCTCGCCCTTGATCACGTCATCGCTGGGCAGCGTGAAGTGCGTCAGGCTCGACGTGGTGTCGTGCGTGCGGTGCTGGTTGGTGGTCGAGCGACGCGCGTCGATGCCGCGGGTGTTCGACACGACGATCTCGTTGCCGACCGCGGCGATCTCCGACGGGGTGTAGTCCGTCGGCAGCAGACCGATGAAGCTGGCCGGCTCCACCGGGTTGGCGTACTTGTAGACCGCGACCGCGTTGGCCCGGCCCAGCGTCACCAGCAGGTGCCCGTCGTCGGTCAGCGTCGTCGCGGTCGGCCCGTAACCCACCGAGGCGTCAGCCCACGGCTGCGTGGCGATGGTCTGAATCACCTTGTCGCTGGTGGTGTCGATGACCGACACGGTGTCCGAGAAGGTGTTGGTGACGAACAGCGCGCCGTTCTTCGCGTACAGCGTGGTCGGGTGCAGACCCACGTCGATGCTGCCCGGCGTGGCGGCCGGGTTGGCGACGTCGATGACGCTCACGGTACCGGTGGTGGCGGAACCGGTGTCCCCGTTGGCCGGCACCTGGGTGCCGTAGGAGTTCATCGTCGTCTCGCCCGGCCGCGCCGGGCGGCCGCCCTCGTTGCTCACGTACAGCTTGCCGCCGACGAGAAGCATGTCACGCGGGGCGTTGCCCACGTTCCAGCTCTGCGTGATCGCACCGGTCGCGACGTCGATCGCCACGACGCGGTTCTGGCCGTTGACCGCCGAGTACACCGTCGAGCCGTCGGCCGAGAACACCGCCTCTCCGGCCAGTGCGCGCTTGCCGTTGACCGCAGTGATGGGCACGAACGTCGGGTTCGCCAGCGTTCCGTCGGGGTTCACCGTGAACTTGCGGTACCCGTCGGCCTGGCCCAGCCACAGCGACGTGCCGTCGGGTGAGTACGTCGGGCCTTCCTGCCCGATGTCGTTACCCGGGATACGCAGGTTCGCCGCGGCGTTGTTGCCGATCAGCTGCTGAACCTCGTAGCTCTTCAGATCCACAATGGACAGAGCCATCCCGCCGTCGGCGATCGACGCCGCCATGTGGGTGCCGTCGGGGCTGATCGCCGAGGACATGATCTTGCCGTTGTTGATGACCATGCGCTCCCCGTAGGGGGCGAGGTACTGGTCGGAGGAGATGACCAGGCCGTTGTCGGTGGTCTGACCCACCTGATCGGTCCCGAACAATTCAGTCTGGGCGAATCCGATGCCAGTGCCGGTGACGGCGAGGGCTACCGCCGACGCGCCCGCGGTAGCCAGGCGTATCGGACGGCCACCTCGTCGCCCGAGAAGTCGGAAACCGACGTTCTCGGAGCGCCGACGATGACGCGTTACCTGCATTGTTGAGTTATCCCTTCGGAGGGGTGGAAAGCAGTTCGACGTTGCCGTCGAACTGCCATAGCGGGTTCGGCACATCCCCTGCCGGGGTGTGCACCAGGAAGTAACCGTTCACTTCCTTCGGCCCGTCGCCGTCAGCGACGAACCGCCCGTCTGCGGTGACGTCGAGCTGGTAGATCGCAGACCCAGTGGCCTCGACGCCGGGGAGATGCCAGGAGACGACGCACCGCCAGTCATTGCCCGGCCCCTCGGGGGCGATCTGGCCGCCGCCCTTGTTGCACGCCGCGGCGGCCATCAGCTGTGCCTCGGTGACATCGGGCCGGTTGAGTTGGCGCGTTTGCAGGCGGTAGAGGTGGGCGAAGGCCGTGGCCACCGAGCGCTGCACCTTGTCCTGCTCGATCCCGGAACCGGTAGCGCCGGTCACCGGGATCACGACCGCAGCGGCTACCGCGAAAACCCCGACCAGCGGCAGCAGCCCCAGTGTGATCGCGCGGCGCCCGGCGCCGTCGTAGGTGAGGTTCGTGAAGTCCCGCCGCAGAAAAAGCACGTAGGCCAGAGCCGTCGCGGCCACGGCCCACACCAGGCTGACCACGATGCCGATCACCAGCGGCCCAAGCTGCGTGGGAGAAGTGAACAGCCCATTCCAAGAGATGAAAGCGTAGGTGGGCAGCGCGAGGCGCACCGCGACGGGCACCGGCATCATCTGCACGAACTGCATGATGCAGGCGACCACGATAGGCATCAGCAGCCCCATCGGCGACCGTCCAAATGCGACGGACCCGAACAGTCCGATCGCCGCGAGCGCGAGGGTCGGCGCGAGCACGCAGGCCCAGGCGAGCAGTACCTTCCCTCCGGCGTCGCCCGGCGCGAGCAGGTGTCCGTCGAGGCCGATCAGCTCCCGGCCGCCAACCGCCACGATCCCACCGACGACGCTGGAAATGGTCAGCCCTACCACGAGAACCAGCAGGACCGTGAGGCTGGCCAGTGCCTTCGCGGCGAAGATCCGCCGCGGCGACCGGACCGCCACCAACAGGTGGCGCCAGGTACCGAGCCGGTCCTCGGAGGCGAACACGTCACCGGCGACCAGCGAGGCCAGCAGCGGAAGCGCGTACAGGCCCGAAAAACCCAGCAGCACCAGCGATCCGGCCCACCCGGTGGTGTTCATCCAGCGGCCGAAGAGGGTGTCGACGGGCAACGTCGTCTGCTGGCTCACCGCGATGATGAACAGCGCGGGCGCGATCCAGCAGGCAAGGACCAGAAGGCGTACCCGCCACTGCGAGAGCAGCTTGACCAGCTCGAAGCGGTAACCGCGCGCCGTCGAGACCGGACGGGCGGCGGGAAGGGTCGCGGTCATTTGCTGGACTCCTGCTGCTCGGTCAGTGCGAGGAATGCGGCCTCCAGCGGCGACACCACGGGCGCAAGCTCACGCACCGCGACGCCGGCCCGCACGAGCCGCGCCACCAGTTCGTCAAGGGCAGGTACCGGCGCGCTCACCACGAGCACCTCGGTGTCCTGCCCGTCTACGACACGGATCCCTGCGACATCGGCGGCCAGCCGGCGGGCAGCCTCCGAGTCGGAGGTGCGAATCCGGTAGTCGAGCTCCTGGTTCTCGGCGGCGAGCTTGCTCAGCGGGCCGGAGAACACGACCCGTCCGGTGGCGACGATGGTGACCTCGGAACACAGTGCTTCGAGATCGTCCATCCGGTGGCTCGAGAGCACGACGGAGGTTCCGTCGGCCGCGAGCCGGGCGAGGACGCCGTGCACGTGCTGCTTGCCGGCCGGGTCGAGGCCGTTGGACGGCTCGTCGAGCACCAGGAGGCGGGGCTTGGTGAGCAAGGCTGCGGCGAGTCCGAGCCGCTGACGCATGCCGAGGGAGAAACCCCGGATCCGGTCGTCGGCGACATCGGTGAGCCCGACCTGATCGAGCACGTCGTCGATCCCCGCCGTCCGCACGTCGCGGCCGCGAAGCACGGCCAGCGCGGTGAGGTTCTGCTTGGCAGTGAGCGAGGGATAGAGGCCGGGCCCGTCGACGAAACCCGCGACGGCGTCGGGATCGGTGAGCGCCCGGCCGACCGGCGTACCGAGAATTTCGAGCGTGCCGCTGTCGGCGACGGCCAGGCCCAGCAGCAGACCGAGCAAGGTTGTCTTGCCAGCGCCGTTCGGCCCGACCAGCCCGTGGATCTGCCCCTGCGCCACATCCAGATCGATGCCGTCGAGCGCGACGACATCGCCGAAACACTTGGTGATCCCACGAGCCCGCACTGCGGGGGGTGTGCCCATTGTTCCCCTTCTTTCGTCAGGCTAAGAACTTAGGGACAACCATCAACCCGGGCACGGACGCGGGCTGAACGTTCAGCAAACGGAAGGCGACCGGGGTCCCATGTTTCGCGCCCGTGAGGCCGATTCGCCCGAAGCATTCCCAAAAGTGCCGAAAATCGAGGTCGGGCCAGCAGGATTTGAACCAGCACCCAACTAGACCCACTCGTCCACAAGAGACATCAGGCATGAAAGCCCGGAAACAGCAGGACAACTAGTGCATTTCACCTCCTTTCGGCGCGGTACAACGCAGCCCAGGTTCATCGAGTAACTCCGAGAAGAGCTCAATGGAGACGTCGGCCGACCATCACAGCAGAACCAGGACGATCCGGATCACCAGCACCCGAGCAGGATCGGGATGACTGTGGTCCGACTCCTCGGTCTCGGCCTTGTTCTGGTCCCACTTGACCACGGAGGCGCCGTCGTCGGTTTCAGCGAAGCTGCCGAAGGGCACAGTGGTGGTCACGCCCTACCCGGAGGCGACGTCCTTCATCGCGAACGCCAGGCTGCCCAGGTGCGATAGCAAATGCCGGGTGGGCCGTCACTGCTGGCGCAAGCTTCTCAGCTGCAAGAGTCTCCACTGCGGTTCCGCCTGGAACTTCCGACACCAAAGGAATGCCTCGCGGATTTACCCTGGTTGTGCTGGTTCGAAATGTCCGGGCTGGTAATGGTTTTCTGGGTGTGCTACCGCCTTTCCCTGCCCGGTGCCGAATTTCGTGTGGGGGGTCGGCAATGCTGATCAAAGCGAACGAGACCAGGGTTCTCGGCAGGAAATCCAGCAGAACGGGGCGGGTGTTGCTGGGCGTGCTGCTCGGTGTGCTCGCATTGGTGGCGACGGTGTGCGCCGGTGCGTCGACTGCTGTCGCGGGGTCGCCGGCGCCCGCCGCGCCCGTGGGCGGCGGCGGCGGTGGTGGTGGGCCGCGTCTCGTGATTGTCAGGATGGTCGATTTCCGGTTCCTGCAACCGAATCACTTCTCGCCTGGGCAGTACACGTTCCGGGCCGTCAACGAGGGGCGGATGCCGCACATCCTGGCGATCCAGGATTCGCGCAACACGAACGTGAGGACTCCGCTGGTCCAGCCCGGCGGCTCCGCCGACATCACCGTGACGCTGGGCCCCGGGGTCTACGACTTCTGGTGCCCGGTCGACAACCACCGGCAGAGGGGGATGCAGCTGGACGTCTTCGTCAAGTGAGAATCCGCTCGGCGGGTCCAAGCAGTCGCCCCCGCATCCGTCCGGTTTCGCTCGAGTTCTGGCGGTCGTCGCAACACCCGACCTTTCGGGGACGCGATGGCCTTCGAGATCCGCAAGATCCGGACACCGCAGGGACGCAGGAAGTTGGACCGTGAGCGGGAGGAATACTCCCGGCTCATGGATCAAGGGGTGAGCAGCCGGGAGGCGTGCCGGGATCGCCGGGATCAACCGCCGGACCGGCAAGCGGCGGCGCAACGGCACCGCTCCCACGAGGAAAAGGCCCGGTCAGCCCGCACACAAAGTGCGGACTGACCGGGCTGCTTCGGCGTCTCGCTACCTCACCCAGGACGAGCTGATCTACCTCGCCGACCGGGGTCGGACACCCCCCACGATCAGCCGGGAGATCTCCCACAACCGGCAAGGCGGGGTGCCCGGCCTGCTGGGGGTTCGGGCCAGGCACCGCAATGCCACGGAGGGGGGAGCCGTGGCGACAGGCGGGGACTTTCTGCTCTGCTCAGGATCCAGAGCTTGTTTCAGGATCCCGGAATTGCCCCAGGTGCCTTTTTCCTTCGGCAGCACACCGCTTGCCCTGATCCTCTGCTCGACGAACTCCGCTCGGCCACGCACAGACCGGGGAACGGTCGCAGAAATCGCGCCCAGGTCCACCTCCCAAGCATCAGCTCCGCGCATTTTGTCGACAGGAACGAGAACAGCTTTCTGTTCGTCGTCCAGGTTGGCAATTTTCTTCACCAGCCGAGGAAGGGCAACGAGCCTGACAACTCCAGGCTCTGGCGCAAATTCCGACGGAAGGGCCAGATGAGCCCCGTACGGCGGCCTTCCCAGCCTGGTCTTCTCGCCTATGCGCTCAAGTGCTTCCAAACATTTCGCGTACAGCCAGGAAAACACAGCTTTCGGGTCAGTTTGAGCAGCTATTTCCGGCGAAACATGTATAGCACACATGTAGCCGCATTCGCTCGTGTCCACATCATCTTCCGGCAGAACCCAAGCGATGCGTTGTTCTTTCCAGGGAAACTGCAACGCAATGGTGATGTCGCGCTGCCCGTGGTACTTCCCTGGTCCGGCGGCGTTTTCGTACGGGTCCCGTTGCGCACATTAGACGAGTCCCGCTCCGGGTCGGCCGCCTCAAGGCTGGCTCGACCAATCCCGCTGCGATCGCGACATCGCAACTGATCGATGGCCGGGAGCTTCGCTGCTACTACCAGCACGAGGCGGTTCCGCCGGCATCACTGTTCGCAGGTTTGCGGGATCGTCCGGAAGTCCTCGTCACCGTTGCCGGCGCAAGCAGCGGGCCGGTCGCACCGGGCTCCGACATCGAACCAGTCCTGCTGGCCGTCGAGGCGAAAGCACGACACGGCTACGGGCCGCAGGAGCTGAAGAGCGCGATCGTCGCATTGCTCGAGTGTCAGCCCTGGCGAATTCTTGGTGCGTCCTACTTTTCCAGTACCGGCGCTGATCAACTTCACATCCAACGATTCGGCGGCACCACGATCGGTGTCGGCGAAGCACTCGTACCCGGATCCAGGTCCGCCTCAGCGACCGCCGCTTGGCTCGACGAAATGTGGCAAGCGCTGCCGCGACCTCAGGTCACCATCGTCGCCGCCGACGTCAGCGCCAGCATGCCGGCACGCGCGGCCAAGGAACGCCTTCAAGTCATGGCCGAACTGCCCGGGAATGTCCCCCGGCCTCGCTGGGCCGACAGCCTTGCCGAAACCGACCTGCTATTCCTGTCCACCTTCGGCGGCCCTGTTCCCGGCTTGACTTCGCTACCGGAGTTCTCCGCCGAAGCGATCGTCCGAGCCAAGCTCCCGCTCACTCCCCACGCCCGCGGACAGAACCTCGGACAGGCCATCAAAGAATGGCAAGCCGGGCTGGGGAACGTCCCGATCCGTCGCATCCAGCTGAACGTCCATCTGATCACCGACGGCCGGTGGACCGACAGTGACCTGGAAGCCCTCGACGAATACCGGCTCGCGGGCGCCCACGTGCACCTTCACATCGTGGACGAGCCGGAGCACCCCTCATTCCGGGAAGAGCTACGACAGCTTATGGTCGAATGATCCGCAAAACGCGCACTGCATCGGCATCAAGCACGGTCCGTGCCGAATATCGCCGCGAACCACCACGTAATTACCCCACGAGGCAATGATCTTCGAATTGGCCGGATCCTGACTGGCTCTCGGCCTCTTTGCCGAGCTCGGTCGGCTTGCTGACAGCACCCGTTGTACACCGTCGGGGCCGAGTGGGTGTGCGCCTGGTTCAGGTGGAGCCGCCTCGACCTTCCCTGTGCGATCCTGATGCCGAACCATCCCCACGCACGTGGGGATGGTTCTTGGCGGCCAGCGTGGCCGAGCACGTGACGGTGCTGGCGCGGATCGTGCGTCGCAAGCTCCGCCTACTGAATCAGGCGTGTAGCTGCCGATTGCCACCGTTGCTTTGGTCGCAGCATTGCTGCTGTTCCAGCCCTCCTGTCCGTCTGCGTAATCGGTCGCTGTGTCCGTCGCCCACTGCACCGCGGGCGGGAGGCCGCGACCGACCGGCTGACGGAGTCGGTATTACGCCTCATGGGTGAGGCTGATCAGCAGTCGAGTCTGCGGCCTATGCGAGGTCTAGGGTCGGGCGTCATGAGTGAGCAGAAGCCATACCCGCCACTGCCGGAAGGCGTCGTGATGGGGGGAACCTCGTTCGGCCCCGACGCTGGCCCACATGCTCCGGCCGCCCGCGCGGACGCCGATAGCGCCTCTGAAACAGCTTCTCGCCAAGGGATGTACTGGTGCCACGCCGCACCCGCGTGGCTGGTTCGGATGCGGAGCGGCCGGTGGCGGTCGGCCGCACAGGTCGTAATGCGCATCGCGGGATGGCTGCATCCCTACGGGCAATGCCCGCGCCTGGGATGGGAGCGGTGTGGCGGCCGGTACCTGACACAACCGCCGCAACCATCGCCCGGCGCTTAGGGAATGGTGCTCCCGCAGTTTCCGGGGGTCGGTTCGTTGACCACCACCGGGCTGTGTATCTGGGTGCCGTCGTCAAGCTGGGCATGCCCATCAGCGTTGGTGACGTAGTGGAAAGCCCCCGCACCGGGAGTGCAGGCCTCTTCCACCAGGAACCTCCACGGGCTCTCCCCACGGGATTCGGTGAGGCGGTTCGGCGAGTACGGCACCCATCCGTCGGGGCCGGTGCGGTCGAATCGGAACCGGACCCAGTGGTAGAAGATGTCGGAGTCGCAGGACTGATCGATGCCTGCGAAGATCGCCCGACGGTTGAGGTCGAACCCCACGGGGTTGACATAGATGTCGCAGACAGCCATCCGCGGCCCGTTGCGGCCGATGACCACGCTACCGTGTGCGTCGCGATCCTGGGGCAGGGTGAGGTCCGGGCGCGGCACGGACAGATTGGCGGGGTCGGTGGCATCCAGTGGCATGGTCTGGAAATAGCGTCCATCCTCGGTGCTGCCGTAGTAGATGATCGACGGAGTGCCAGGACCGGCCAGCGTCGTCTCGTTCGAACCCGCCGCTGGCGCGGCCGAGCTCGGTACCGCCGCCCCCATGACGGTCAGCACAGCGGTGCCAGCGGCGAGCATGGTCTTCTTCAGGCGCATCGAGTTCCTCCTCAGCAGGGATCGCACCGCGCGCAGCACCCCCCAGGTGGCGCACGCCTCCAGGGCGTGTCTGTCGCGTCCGCGCTCCCCAGTCACGGTTCACGATCAATCGCACCGTGTCAGGAGATCACCAAGAAGGACGTCGCATCGAAAGTCCTTCACACCAACGGAGCAGCACCGGAAACCCGAAAGACCCGCCGCCCATCGGCTGCGGAATCTGCTCTTCGCTATCCGGCGATCCATTCCACTTCCAAGGGAGCTACCCAGTCCGTCCTCGGACACGCACGCTATTCACCCGGCTCGCCGGGTGAATTTTTATTTGGGCGGCCCGCTCCGCAGGTTCGTAACGTACTTGCAGGTCGACAGCCTCATAGAGGCTCGCCAGCCGGTCTGGCTTGGCACTCGACACCGATGCGCCGACGTCGCCGAGCGAATCAATCATGGCGTAGACCTCAGCATCGGTGAGTGCGTTGGGCGCTGGCTTGTTCTCCAACTCCGCGCGAGCGGCTGCCCGTTCGGCTTGAGCCTCGTTGATCGCCTCGGTAAGCGCCTCTGGATCAACACCCGCGCCGATCGCCGCCTGGAAGCGACGCAACCGTGCTTCGACGTTGGCGAGCCACTTCTTAGCCGTCTCCAGCGTGGCTGATGCGGTGTTGGGCATGCCCTGAGACGCAACCAGTGCCGCGACGGTCTGATCGACGTTCTCAGGGGCAAACAGGCCACCGAGCCACCCATTGATCTCGTACCTGATCAGATCCTCGCGGAGGTACACGGCGGGCGGGTGCTCGGCCAATGCTGGCGAGCCGGGCGCAAGAGTGCAGGCCGGGCACCTGTAGTACATGCCGTGGGCGCGCGGGCTGGCCTCCATCTTCCGCGTGCACACCCCGCAGCGGATGCGACCACGGAACAGGTACGGCCGCTTGGTGGGTCGGCCGCTGCGCTCGGCCTTGCGGGCGGTCCGCAGTCCGCCCACGCCCTTCGATCGGCGGAGCAACTGGGCTTGAGTGAAGTCCTCCACGCTCACGACTTCCGGATGCGCCAGCCGCCGCGAACGCACCACACAGTCAGGCGCTGCACGCCGGAACCGGATCACGTGCCCCGCCGCAACGTCGTCCGGATCGAGCAGGGTTTCCTGCCGCGTCCAGCGCCCGAAGAACGCATATCCCGTGTAGCGCGGGTTCTCCAGGATCGACCGGACCGTGCTGCCCCGCCATCCATCGGCCAGCCGGTGCCGAGTCTGGTCCGGCCGACGCGCCGACGGACACGAGACACCATCGCGGTTTAGCCCGTTGGCAATCGCCCGGTCTCCTCTACCGCCCAGGTACTCCGCGAAGATCCGCCGCACGACCTCGACAGACTCCTCATCGATCGCAAGCACCCGCAGCCGGTAGCCCTCCGCCGCCTTTCGCGGATTGGGGTGCGGTCCGCCATTGACGGTGACGTAGCCGTAGGGGGCTCGGCCGCCTTGGTGGCGGCCCTCGTTGAGCACCTGCGCGTCCATCGCAGCCCGCACCCGCGCCTGCACGTGCTGGCGTTCCGACTCGCTCATGCCGCCGAGCACGCTCATCAGCATCTTGTGCGACGGGTTGCGGGCGTCGAACTTCCCGCCGAGCTCGGGCACCCACAGGTCCACCCCGTAGGCGGCGAACTTCGGAGCGACCAGCGAGAACTGGTTGCCGAACCAGCATCGCGTGCCCTCACCAACGACCACGGCATTCCAGCCCCGGTTCGGGTCCTTCAACGCCGCCAGCAGCCGTTCAGCTTCTCGGCGTCGCTCCCACGGCACCGAACGCGACTGCCCGACGTCGAAGAACTCGGCCTCGATCGTCCCGCCGAACGGCTCAACGAACTTCGTCGCGGTGCCCAGCTGCCAGCCGTACGAGGTTTCCGGGTCCTGGTTGTCCTCAGTGGAGCACCGCCCGTAGAAACCGCATGGGCCGATCCCGTCGTCGATGGTGTCGATCACCTCGATGCGGCCAGCCGTGACCCGACGAGCACGTCGACACATCTGCGAGCCGCACATCCCTGCCCACCAAGTGGCAGCTGGGTTGGTCAGGGTGTGCAGTTGCGCGGAGTTCCCGTGCACGATCGTCGGGAATTTACATCACGACCGTTGCGTAAAATCGTGGGACTCGATACGGTGCCTCCATCATCTAGCGCTCACAGCGGGATCTCCTGACCAACGTGAACGACCTAGCGGTGACCGGCGGGCGGACTTCTGGCCGCGGTCGACGTAGCTGAGTTGTTAGCGCTCGGCTTCTGCGCCTGGACCGGGTCGCCGGCGGTGCTCCAACAGCAGAAGAGGTGTGATGTGGCCATCGATGGAATCACTTACTCGTCGTTCAGCGGTTGGATCGATCCCCCGGGCGAAGTCCTGCCGGCTTTCGAGGGCGAACTCTCCTGCGATGTCGCCGTCGTCGGTGGTGGCTACGCCGGCATGGCAGCAGCGCTGCGGCTGGCCGAACGAGGTGCCGACGTCGCCCTGTTCGAAGCCGGGTTCTGCGGGGTCGGGGCGAGCTCCCGCAACGCCGGTCATCTGTCCGGCGCGCCGCCAGGCGATCCCCGGCTCCTGGGGGTGCTGCAGCCCCATCGTCTTCGGGGCATCGTCCAGTTCGCACAGGAAGCAGTCCGCTTCACCGAGGAACTCATCCAGCGATTCGCGATCGACAGCGACTACGAGCCAACCGGCAACGTGGAAGCCGCTGTCTCGCGCGGCCAAATCCAGAAAGTTCGGCGAACCGCGCAGATCCTCCACAAGGCAGGATCGGAGGCTGAGTTCGGCAGCGGGCGCGATCTCGGCTTGCCGGGAACGTTCCTCGCAGGCCTCTTCGAACCGCTCGGAGGGCTGCTGAATCCCGGAAAGTTCGCGCTCGGGCTCCGCGAGGCATTACTCGAATCGGGGGCGAGGGTGTTCGAGCGCACCCCCGTTCGAACCGTGGAACCCACGAGCGCGGGAGTCGTCGTCAACGTGCCGGGCGGCCACGTCCGTGCCGAGCGGGTCGTGCTCGCCACCAACGCCTATTCCCGCGACCTCGCGATTGCCCCGAAACGGCTGGCAAATCCCGTGTGGGTCCGCATGGTCGAGACTGATCCGATCGATTCCGCACGCTTGGAAGCGACCGGCTGGAGGAGTCGTTCCGGCATCGTCACCAAGCACAACATCATGGAGAGCTACCGCCTCACGCCGCGCGGCACGATCGTCTTCGGTGTTCGCCGCCTCTCGGCCGGGCGGGGCGCACTGGAGTCCCGCACGCCGGACCCAGCCGCCGTCGCGGACCTGGCCCGCGGCTTTCGCACCCGATTCCCGTCGCTTCGTGACGTCGCGCTGGATCGGACGTGGGGCGGGTGGATAGCGATGACGTCGCCATGGCTGCCCGTCGCTGGTGAAGCCACGAAGAACGTCTCCTATCTCATCGGCTGCAACGGCCACGGCCTTGCCCAAGCACCTTACCTGGGCACGCTGCTCGCGGACCGACTCGCCGGCGACGAGCTCCACGACGATCTCGGCACCGTATGGCGCGCGCAGCCGCGGTTCGCTCCCTCGCTGTTCTGCAGCCCGCTGACCTTGCGCACCATGTGGGCGATCGACCGGCTGTCAGACCGGCTCCACAGCAGCAAGCGCTGAATACTCCTGCCCCCAAGGCTTTCCGAGTTCGACCACGTCCGAGAACGAGTAGGAGGGCCAGTTGGTCGCCACGGGATACACGGAGCAGAACTACGGCGAGGTCACCGTGCTCGGCGGCACCAATCGGGGTGCGTATCCGTTCGGCAACTCCCTGCTGGTGCGCGGCACCGACGCCACGCTTGTCATCGATCCGTCGCTGTCGCTCGTCGAAGCCCCGCCGCCAGCGGATCTGGTCCTCATCAGCCACGCGCACGAGGACCACGTCGCCGGGCTCGGGAACTACGACGTGCCGGTCCACGTTCATGGCGCGGACCTTGCTGCGTTGCAGTCCCGCGAGGTGATGGTCGCCGGATTCGGCCTCCCGGCCGACGCTGTTGCGGATGCTGACAGGGCACTGCGGGACAAATTCCACGTGCAGGGCTGGCCGGATGCCCAGGGCTTCACCAACGGCACCGAGTTCGACCTGGGTGGGCGGACTGTGACCGTGGTGCATCTTCCCGGTCACACAGCTGGTCACAGCGGATTCTTGATCGAGCCGGACGGCTTTCTGTTCGTGGCCGATATCGACCTGAGCTCGTTCGGCCCGTACTACGGCGACCTCAGCAGTAGTCTGGTGGACTTCGAGGCGTCGATGCGCCGGTGCCGGGACATCGAGGCTCGCTGGTACGGCACAGCGCACCAGAAGGGCGTGATCGACGGTTCCGCCGAGTTCCGCAGGCGGCTCGACGATTTCGCTGGTGTGGTGGAGAAACGGGACGCGAAGCTACTGGAGTTCCTCGGCGAACCGCGCAACATCAACGACATCGCCGAGCACCGTCTGGTCTACCGGCCGCAGGTCGAAGGTGCGCACGTGACGCCGGTCGAGCGGCGGACAGCGAGTCAGCACCTGGATCGCTTGATCGGCAAGAGCCTGGTCGCGGAAGTCGAGCCAGGGCGATACCGCGCGACATAGTCGTACTGCACCATCATCTGTCATTCGTGGAGGGAGTCCGCGCACTATGCATGACGTTGCGGTGATCGGTGCCGGTTTTGCCGGCGTGACCGCGGCCCGGGATCTCAGCCTTGCGGGCCATTCGGTGATCCATCTCGAAGCGCGCGACAGGATCGGCGGCCGGACTTACTCCGGCGAAGCCTTCGGCCGCTCGGTGGAGTTCGGCGGCGCGTACGCGCACTGGACCCAGCCGAATGTCTGGCACGAACTCGAACGTTACGAAATCAGCCTGTCCACGCCGCTGACGGTCGAGAAGATCTACTGGCTCGCCGACGACGACGTGCACTCCGGGACGCCCGCCGAATACACCGCCTTCGGCGGTCCGCTTGTCGCTCGACTCGTGGGTGACGCGCGGGAGCGGTTCCCGCGGCCGTTCGAGCCCTGCGCCGCCGAAACCAGTGCGATCGAGAAGGAAACGGTCGCGGACCGGATCGACTCCCTGCATCTGTCCACATGGGACCGAGATGTGCTCGACGGTGTGCTGTCATCGCTGGTCTGCTCGTACGGTGAGCAAGGAATGGCGCAGTTCCTCCTCTGGGTCGCGACCAGCTTCGGCGACTGGCACGCCTTCATCGAAACAGCTGGTCACTGGCCGATCGAGGGCGGAACCCGACGTCTGCTCGAAGCGATCGCCGGCGACTCGAAGGCCCAACTCCGCCTGTCCGCACCGATTGCGGCCATTGAGGACAACGGCCCCGGAGTCGTCGCGACCACCCGCGGCGGCGAGCGCATCCCGGCACGACGCGCAGTCATCGCCCTCCCGATCAACACCCTGAGCGACGTGGTCATCACGCCCCCGGTCCCGCAGTCGGTGCGCGAGATGATCGACCAACGGCACCCGATGAGGACGAGCAAGATCTGGGTGCGGGTCAAGGGCGAGATCGAACCCTTCGTGGCCAACGCCCCGGTCGGAAAGCACCCCATCAACACGGCCAAGACGGAGTACCGCCACGATGGTGACACGCTCATCGTGTGCTTCTGCTCCGACGCCTCTGCCATCAACGCCGAGGACCGCGAAGCGGTGCAGCAGGCGCTGCGGAGGTTCGTCCCGGACATCGAAGTGGTCGCCACCGCGGCTCACGACTGGGTCACCGACGAGTTCTCGAAAGGCACCTGGGTTCATCACCGACCGGGAAATCTGACTCGGGCGGCGCCTCTGATGCGCGCACCCCACGGGCGCATCCACTTCGCCGGTGGTGACATCGCGGCGGTCGGCCTCGGCGGCATCGACGGCGCCATAGCCACCGGCGCCAAGGCCGCCCGCGACATCATTCGCGTGTTCGCCGACGACGGTTGACGACGCCGGCTATCCCCCGCCACCCGGGCGGCGAGTTCGTGCATCACGAGCCGGATCTGCGGCGTGCACTCGCAACCGGGGCGATCAAGGTGAGCACGGCATCGATGAGCGCCTCGACCCGGCTCGGATCGAACCGCTCGGGCTCGAAGGGGAACATCATCATCCAGCCATCGCCCATGGCGGCGAGCTGGTCGGCGAGCAGGTCGGCGGGTATGTCGTCGCGGATGGTGCCCTGCGCCTGCCCGGCCTCGAGAATCTTGGTGTGCAGGCGGTGATAACGCGCGTAGCGCTGCTCGATGATGGTTGCCAGAGCCGGTTCGTAGCGCGCATGAGTGAGCAGTTGGGACATCACCGGCCAGTACTCGGGATCGCCGGTGGTCATCGCCAGCCACTGCTCATAGAGCAGCTTGATGTCGGCCTTGGCCCGGGCCGGCTCGAGCATCGCGTCGTAGCGGTCGAACCGGCTTTCGGCCAATGCGGTGACCAGCTCCTCCTTGTTCGCGAAGTAGTAGGTCACCGCCCCGGTCGTATATCCGGCACGTTCGGCCACCTTGCGCAGTGATGCCTTGGCGTAGCCGTCCTCCGCGATGACCGAGGCCGCCGCCTTCAGGATCTCTGCCCGCTTCGCGGTGTGGTCCCCGGCAGGGCGACCGCGTTGCGCGACCGGCTCGCCACCCGGCGGTGAGGCGTTCGTCTTCGGCACTCCATCGATTCTGCCACAGATTTGTCATAACGCTCGTTGTGTAAAAGCGTCGGATCTTCTACCGTGTTCCCCATCACGCTGGATGCGAGAAAGGAAGCACCCATGGACGAGTCAGTGCGGGAAGCCTTCCGGAACGACGGCGCCGTCCTCATGAAGGACTGCCTCGACGAAGCACAGCTGGCGCAGTGCCGCGAGGCGTTCGACTGGGCCGTCGCCAATCCCGGGCCGTACGTGTTCCAGGGGCTCGACGGGACCGAACTGCAGACCCACATCGACAATGCCAACCCGCTCGCCAAAGACCGCCTGGACGACCTGGTTGCGTCGCTGCCGCTGGGCCGGATGTTCGCCGAACTGTGGGGCTCGGAACACGTCTGGTACTTCGCCGAGGAAGTGTTCCTCAAAGCGGGCGGGAAAAGCGGTCGCGGTCCCTGGCACCAGGACACCGCGAACCTGCCGTGGGCCGGCCAGCACTGGGGCAACGCGTGGATCTCGTTCCAGCACATCCCCAAGCAGAACTCGCTGGAAATCGTCCGCGCCTCCCATCGCGGAATCCAGTACGACGGGGCCAGTTTCGCCGACCCCGACGATCCCACCGATCCGCTCTACGGTGACGGCACCCTGCCCCGCCTGCCGAACATCGACGCCGAGCGGGCTGTCGACCCCGACGCCTACGACGTGATCTCGTGGGAGGTCGATCCCGGTGACGTCGTCGTGCTCCATCCCCGTTCGCTGCACGGCGGCGCTGGCGTCGACGCTGGCTGCCCCGACCGCCACACCCTGGTGTTGCGCTTCTTCGGCGACGACGCCACGTTCCGGCCCCTTCCGGAATCGAACCCGCGCTACGCCCGCAACGGCGTCCTGTTCGCCGAGGAGATGGCGAAGCTGAACCCCGGAGACCCGTTCCGCTCACCCGTTTTCCGCCAGGTCGTCTGACCGGATCTCGCGAGGAGCATCGACGCGATGAAGCGCGAATCGATCAACCCACCCGGCACCCGGTCCATTTACGACTCACTGCACTTCTCACAGGCGACCCGTGTCGGCGACCTGATCTGGGTGTCGGGCCAGGTCGGCATCGACGCCTCCACGAAAGCTGCCGCCGACGGCATGGAAGCACAGGCCCGGCTCGCGTTCGAAGGCGTGAAAGCCGTCCTCGAAGCTGCCGGAGCGAGCCTGCTCGACATCGTCGAACTGACGACGTTCCACACCGATCTCCGCGGCGACATCACGGCGTTCACCGAGGTCAAGGACGAGTACATCCCCGACCGGTACCCATCGTGGACCGCGGTCGGAGTGACCCAGCTGGCCCGCCCTGAACTGCTGGTCGAGATCCGCGTCGTCGCCGTGGCCGGCAGCGGCAACAGCTGACCCGGATACGACACGGGAACGCGACATCCCGGCTGGGAGCGTCCATGCAGCAGCTCCCCCTCACCGATGAATCAGCTTGCCCACGACCGCAGACGGGGCTGGCCTCGATCACCTTCCGGAATGGTGGCCATTCGAGGTCGACGTGACGGCGATAGCCGCATTTGATCTGCCGGAATCGGGTCTTTCTCGTCCACGCGTGCGATCGAGCTGTCGCATGAAAGGAGAAAGAATGACTCATCCAGAATCGGACAAGGATTCCCGAAGATCGAAGTCCGCGGACTTGACGTCCAGGCTTGACCGCTTGCCGGCGATGGCGCCGCACGCCATCTGGATTTCGATCCTGGCCGCCAATCTGGCGCTCGAATTCTACGACAACGCGCTCTTCGCCTACATCACACCCGCGATCCAGGAGCACGCCGGCCTCACGCTGGCCCAGATCGGTGCGGTCACCACCGCTTTCTTCGTCGGGATGATCGTCGGCGGCCTGGCCGGCGGCCGGATCACCGACAGGTTCGGCAGGCGGTCGGTCATCGCGTGGTCGACCGCCCTTTACTCCCTCGGCGCACTGGCGACCGCACTCTCAGCGAACTTCGAGGTGATGGTCCTCGCCCGGGGCGTCACCGGGATCGGAGCGGCGGCGGCGACGTCGGTTCTGCTGGTCTACGTCGCCGAGATGTTCCCGAGCAAAACTCGTGGCCGGTTCGTGTCGATCCTGAACTTCGGGTTCGTGGTCATCGCTCCGGTGATCGCACTGCTGGTCCTGCTCGCGATTCCCCACGGCGGGCCGAATACTTGGCGGCACCTGTTCCTCATCGGCAGCTGTGCATTGGTGATCGCTCCCCTGGTTCGTTTCGCCATGCCGGAGTCGGTGCGCTGGCACCTCGCTCGCGGACAGCTCGATGCGGCGGAGAAGATCGTCGAAAAGCTCGAGGCCCGCGCGCTCCGTCGCGGACCTCTGCCCGAACCTTCGGTCGTCGCCGGAGGAACAAGACGGCCGTCGCTGCGCGAGGCCCTCGGGAACAAGCGGATGATCGGCATTCTCCACGTCGTGTCCGCGGGCTTCTTCGGCTCGACCCTGGGCTACTACCTGTTCCAGAACTGGGCCCTCTACTCACTCGTCTACGGCCTCAACTATCCCGAAACCGATGCGTACTGGATCCAGTTCGTCTGGAACGTCGTCTACTGCGTAACGCCATTCATCGCTCTGCTCTTCATGGACCGGATCGAGCGGAAGATCGTCATCTTCGCCACGTCGGTCATCACCGCGGTACCGCTGGTCCTGCTCGGTGTCTCCCCGTCCAGCTGGGTCGTCATCGCGTCGGGCGGAGCCGCCGCCATCGTGACCGGGCTCGTCGTCATCGCCTTCTACACCTACATCCCGGAAACGATGCCTACCGAAGTCCGCGGCCTGGGCAGCGGGATCGTCCTCAACGTCGGACGGGTCGGCGGTGCGGCCTCCGGCTTCTTGGGCGCGGCGTTCTTCGCCAGCTGGGGCATGGGCGGCGTGATGGTCGCTGCGGCGGTCGCCTACGTCGTGTCCTCGGTCCTGGTCGTCCTGTTCGGTCCCCGGACCGCGAAGCGTCCGCTGGAAGGGGTGATCGCCGAAGAGTTCAACGCGGCTGCGTCCGTCGGCGACGCAGACCGCGAGGCCGCCGATACGGGAGGCGGACGACTGGGCGGCGCGTGACCGAATCGTCGACGTGCTCAACTCGTTCGCCACGCGCGTGCCGAAAGCCGTTGAGGCAGCGTCGCTCCCGGCGACACCCGACACGACTTTCACGGATCTTTGCGCTTTCACGGGTGGTGAGGCCGTTCAGCACCGCCTACCTGCTGGAGACGGACACGCCCGGGCGGGGCGTGATCCTGGTGGTGGTCCTGGTTGCCGAACGATTTCTGCGCTGGCGAAATCGCGAGATGAGCGTGACGAGCAAGACCAGCAGGGAGAACCCGAGGGTGATCACGTAGCCGACGGTGAAGAGGTACTCCTCCGGCACGTCAGTACCGGGGACGGTGGCAACGGTGAGCAGCCCGGTGACCAGTGCCGCGCCGAAAGCGATTCCGATGGCCATGAGGGTGCCCACCATTCCCGCGGCCATCCCCGCCTTGTGCTCCGGGACGACCATCTGCGGCGCCGCGAAGCTGCCGCTGTAGCCCACGCGACTACCCGCACCCACGAGAGCGGCACCAACGAGATAATGCCACCACTCCTGGTGGGCGACCGCGAGCCAGCCGAGGCCAGCCGCGCAGACTGTGGCGCCGACGACGAGGACGGCGCCCTTGCGCCCCTTCGCGACGGCCCTTTCGGCGGCCTTGCCGCCGACGAACATCATCAGTGCGAACGGCAGCATGAGCAGCCCGGTGCCCAGAGCGTCAACACCCAATCCGTATCCGGCCGCAGTGGGCGTCTGGGTGTAGTAGGACACCAGCAGGAGGAACCCGGCGTCCACGCAGCCGAACATCGCAGCGGCGAAGCACGCCGGTTTGACGAACGGCTCCTTCAGCACCTTGACGTCGAACACCGCCGACGAGGACCGTCGTTGCACCAGAGCCCACGCCACGCCGCCGGCGATACCGGCGAGCAGGAGCACGAGCGCCGCGTCGCCCCACAGGAGGCCCTGGGTCAATGCGAGCAGGATGAGGGTGAGCCACGCGAGCATCCACACCGTTCCGGGAATGCCGATCTTTCCCGACGACTCCGGCTTGGACGAGGGAATGACGACGACCAGGGCCACCGTGGTAGCCACCACGGCCGCAGCCAGGACGAAGAAGAAGCTCTGCAGCGACAAGAACTTGACCGTCAGTCCGCCGCCGACCATCCCGGCGACGGTCCCAGAGCCGGTAGCCATGATCAGCACGCTGACGGCCGTGGAGATCGCATCACCGGGCAGGTGCCGGCGCAGGAAGCCCAGCGGCAGCAGCTGGGCGGAGCTGCCGAACCCAAGGAGCGCGGACCCGATGAGCAGCGTGACGTAAGAGTTGCCGATGGCAGGCGCGAGCGCGCCGACCATGAGGACAGTGCCGGAAAGCAGTGCCGTGGTGCGGTCGTTGAGCACGTCGGCGAGACGGGGAAGCAGGACGAAGCCTGCGCCACCGCCCAACGTCGCGGCGGTGAAGATCCAGGCCGATGCCGAGACGTCGAGCCCGAACTGGGCCTGCATCAGGGGAAGCAGGGGCGGGAACATGAAGGAAACCGCGTTGGTAACGGTGGCGAGGATGGCCGCGACACCCATGAGCGCACCACGCGAAGGGCCAACCCTCGATGGCGCCGCGGGTCTCACCGATTTGGTCAATCTGGTCATGTTCATTTCCAATGGTCATTTCGCCATGCGCAGCGATGGGACGACTTCCAGATGGCCCGAGAAGGCGCGCGGGCTCTGCTCCGCGAACGATCGCTTCAGATCCCGGATGGACGGTGACGACAATTGGTGAGCACGCTTCGCGCTCTCCCGCCGCACTCGAGTGGTCAGAGCATTTGACCGACTTCCTTCGCGGCGCGCTCGCCGGCGCTCACCGCTGCGTCCATGTAACCCTCGTACATGATCCCCGTTTCCGCGCCGGCCCAGTGGATCCGGCCCACCGGCTCGCGTGCGGCGTTCCTGTACTGGGTGAGCGTGCCTGGCGCGCGCGTGCTCACGCCCCCCTCGATCCAGGGCTCGTGAAGCCAGTCCTTCTCGACGCATCCGGTCGGCTGCGCCGCCTTCGGCCCGAACAGAGCGGCCAGGCCGTCTAGGAATGCAGCGCGGCGCGCAGCAGGGTCGTCGAGGATCGCGTCACTCCACTTGAGACCCGGGCCGTGACCAGCGGTGCCGATGAACGTCAGGAGGATGCCGATGCTGCCATCGGGCGGCGAGTTGTCGACGACGTACGCTGCGCCAGGCAGGTCGGTCATCGCTTGCCCGCTGAACCCCTGGCTGCGCCAGAACGGTTCGTCGTAGATCGCGGCCAGCTTGTTCTCCGTGCCGTTGTGCCATTTTCGCTGCAGCATCGCGCGTCGGCCCGGCAGGCCCGGCGTGAAACGGATCCGTTCGGCGTCCGCGGGCGCCATGGCGACGATCACCCGCTTGCACTGCACCTGGGCGCGCGCTGACTTCACCAGGACGCCCTGGCTTCCCTGGCTGATCTCGGTGACCGGCGAGCCGACGATGACCCGATTTCCGAGCTGCTCCGCCATCCGCTGCGAGATCAGCTGCGAGCCGCCGACGATGCGCGACTCCTGGGCGCCCCCGGTGGCGTTCAACATGTGCTCGATCCCACCGGAAGATCCGATCGCGTGGAGGGCCCGGAGGAAGGAGGTGTTGTGCGGGTCCTCCGCGAAAATAACGCTGAAACCCAACGTGAGCAGCCACTTCGACTCCGCGCTGACGGAGTTCGCGTCGAGCCATGCCCCGAAGGTCGTGCTGTCCCACTCGAAGGCGTTCTGAGCATTCCACGGCGCCTCGGCCGGAACCGTCGAGGCCATCTTCTCGAGCCGCGTCTGCAACTGCGCCCAATCCGCGAGTGCGTCCGGGCTCAGTGGAGGGATCGTCCCTTCGTAGGTCTGCCGGTTCCCGTTGCGCAGGTAGATCGACTTGCCCTCGACATGGGTCTTGAACGTCTTGAGGCCGAGCTCATCGATCAGCGCGAGGACGCGGTCCTGGCCCGGACCGACCCACTGCCCGCCGCCCTCGGTGATCACGCCGTTGCCGGCGTCGAGATTCTCCGTCCGGCCTCCGACCCGGTCGTTCGCCTCCAGCACCAGCACTGACCCAACGCCAGCCTGGACCAGGCGGCGCGCGGTGGTGAGGCCCGAAATCCCGGCCCCGACAACAACGACATCCGCGCTGGTGCTCATCGGCGCCGCCTGCGCCGCCGGGGTTCGTCCTAACGCGAGGCCCGCAGCGGCTAAACCGCCACCGGCCGCCAGCACTCCGCGGCGCGATACGCCGCCTTGCTCTCGATTTCCGTTCTCGCTCACGAATTCTCCTTCTCGCTTGTGCGAGCGCGGCGTCACCGCGTCGGCACGGTCCGTGTCGCGGCCGGCACAGCAGCCAACAGCGAGATGATTTCGATCTCGAAGCGAGTTCGAGATCATGGATGCTGGGTCGGGCACCATCGGCCTCCCGGCCCGCCCACACAGCTGGCGGGATCAACGCCCAGCCCGGACTGCCCCGACCCACAGGTCGACGAACGCAGCAACTCCCTTCGACGACCAGCGATCCCCCGCGGGGACGGGACGATTCTCGATGCGGTTTTCAAGCCACTGTCGTCGACCGCCTTCGAGCATTTCGCCGACTCCCGTTCACCAGGTCGTTGAAGCGGTCGACGGCCCAGATGGTGCGCAGTCCTAGCGGGCCCATCATCATCGGGCGGGGGAACTTGGGCGTCTTCTTCCACAAGACCTCGAGGTCTTCGTGCCGTCGGCCGTCGACGATCAGATCGGCCATGAGCGACCCGACGTACGGTGCCTGAGCCAGCCCGTGGCCGTTGCACGCGATCGAATAGAAGACGTCATCGCCGAGCTGACCGGCGAGCGGCAACCAGGTCGAGGTGATCGCGATCCACCCTCCCCACGCGCGATCGATGGACAGATCGGCCAGGGTCGGGAAGCGCATCGCGAAGGCTTCCGCGAGTTCCTCGACGAGCTCCGGGTCCGGCGTCTTTTCCGGAAGCGGATAGGTCGTGCCCCGTTCGAGCCTCCGGACTCCGAAGACGATGGTGTTGCGCGAGGTCAGCCGGTAGTTCTCCATGATGTTGTGCTGGGTCACCAGCCCCGACCGGCTGGTCCACCCCAGCGCGGCCAGACGTCCGGGATCGATCGGCTCGGTCTCCACCTCGATGACGTAGATGGGGACGGCGAGATGGCGGGGCGTGATGTCCCATTCGCCGGCGAAGGCGTTGGTCGCGAGCACCGCCTTGTCCGCGCGGACTTCACCGCGCGGGGTCGAGATGACGACCTGACCTCCCTGCCGGGTGACGTCGACGACCTTCGTCCGCTCGAAAACTCGAGCATCAGACGACAGCAGAGCTCGACGCAGGCCCAGGCTGAACTTGCCGGGGTTCATCATCCCGCCGACCACCTCGCGCATTCCGCCGAGGAATCCGCGCGGGATGCCGAGTTCGTCGCTCGTGCCCAGCTCGACTTCCGTACCTGCCCTCCGCAGGATCTTGGCCACTCGGCGCACTCGACCCATCTGCCCGCGCGAGACCGCGGCGAAGCAGTTGCCGACCGGTTCGTAGTCGCAGTCGATGCCGAACCTCTTGATCACGTCTTCCACGTGATGCGCGGCGTTGTCGGTGAACCGCGACATGGCGGGCATCTTCTTGCGGAAGAGCAGGTCCAGCAGCTGTATGTCGCCACCTGGCGCACCGGCCAGCTGCCCCGCGTTGCGGGAGCTCGAGCCGTGACCGCAGAACTCGGCTTCCAGCAGTACGACGTCTTGACCGCGCTCGGCCAGCCGCAGCGCCGTCGACATGCCGTTGATTCCGCCGCCGATGACCGCGATCGCGCAGCTGCGGTCACCGGCCAAGGCGGGCCGGACATCGCCGGGAGGATCGACCCAACCGCTGAAGGAGGCATACTCCACGTTGTTCGTCTTCATCTGACGTGCTCCTAGCGAATGCGTTGTCTACGCCTTGATGTTCACGACCGAGCAACGCGCTTTTCGTTCGGCACCCGCTCCACACCCGTCGCCACGTTGTGGTCGTGCAAAGCGCGGTAAGCGAAGTAGTACGCGAACATCTGGGTTCCCCAAACGGCCAGCGCTGCGATGTAGAAGAGCGTTCGGTGCGGGTCGTCGCCCGGAATCGGGAAGAAGTCGTACGTGATCGCGATAGCGGATGCCGCGGCGGTGACCAGCCCCGCGCCGACGGCCAGCCCCTTGGCGCCGATGCGCCAGAGCCGCCACGAGAAGTAGGCGAGGAAGAGCGTTGTGAGCACGTTGACCACGACGTAGAACGTTGCTGGGCCCAGGTAGAGCGTCGGGGCTCGGAACTGCTGGAGGTACAGCCCGGCGACGATTGCCAGCCCGAACGCGCCGACGTCGACTGTCACGCTGGGCTTGTACCGATGCGTCACCCGCATCAGGCCCATGACGAGGATGAGCGTGATGCCAACCGATCGCGAGAAGGCGTCGAAGAAGTAGGCGATGCTGTACAGGACGCTGCCCTCCTCACCACCGGAGAGCGCCCAGATCATGAAGTTCGTGCCCGAGGTGGCGACGACGATCCATTCCAGGCCGAGCAGGTAATTGCCGTAGCGTCGGATGAATTTCCACCCGTAGACGAAGCCGGCGAACATCATCCACAAATCGGCCAGCAAGAAGAGCAAGTCTTTCATCGTTCTTGTCCTCTGATCGGGCCTTCGCTTCTTCGCCGAAGGCCGGCGGTGTGCGGTCGTTCGTTCTCGTGTCCGACGCGGAGACCGTCGGTGCGACCGACCACTGGTTCAGGACATGCCGCCCCCGATACGACGGCGGTGCGCGCTCGTGATCAGCACAGTTGCGTGCTGCAAACCAGGAACTTGTGATTCCGGCCATATGCTAACCGAAACTTAGTCATTTGAGCTAGTCGTTTGACCAAGTTTCTGGGCCGCGATGCGACGGATCGTCGGCGTTCAGTCCGAAATGCTAGGCTCGTGCCTGACTGGGTCAGGCGTCCAACTAGCTGGACATGCCCCGACATCGGGAGGATTTCGTGGCACGAATCTCCGCCGCAGAGCGGCGCAACGACTTCGTCCGCGCGGCGGTGGAAGTCATCGCGAACCGCGGCATCGACGGAGCGACGACGCGGCGAATCGCCGAGCAGGCACAGGCGCCACTGGCGACGCTGCACTACTGCTACGACTCCAAGGAGGACCTGCTGGCAGACGTCTTCGAGTTCGTCGCCAGCAGGTTTCGCGAGGCCATCGCCGACAGCGACCCGCATGCCGATCTGGCCGTGACGGCTCACGCCATCCTTCGCGGCGTCATGGAGTTCTACGTCGAATCAGCCAGCCTCGGGACGACAGCTCTGGAGCTCATCAACTGGGCGCGAAGGCAGCACGGGGAACAAGCCGTCACGGTGTACGACAAGGCCATGGAAACCGTGCGCACCGCACTTCGAAACGCGGCCGCGGACCATCCGGTCGAACCGGAGACCATCGATCAAATCACCTATGTCATTGCGTGCTTGGCCGACGGCTTCGGTTTGAACTGGTTGACCTACGGGGATCGGTCCGCCGCAGCGGAACAGATGCGGATCTCCGCGTCAGTTCTCGAGAGCTGGCTTGCGACTCGGCTCGAATCTTCGCCTGCGGCATTGTGATCGGGCCGGGTCCGGCTTCGGACTGTCCTCGAGTGGTGCGGTTTCGCGTGCTCACAGCGGAAGGTCGGGCGAGTCGACGCCGACGACCCGATCGCCGCAAAAGACTCGTACCGACTCGGCAGGCCCGTGGCCGCCGATGCCGGCCGGGCCCCAGAAGCTCTGAGCCGAGTCGTCACCGAGGTCGGCGAGTTTGGCACCGTTGACGCGCACCTCACCCGACAGCACGCGGGAGCCGATCTCGATCGCGTGGTCGGTGTCGGTACCGAACACGTAGGCGTCGAGTCCCGAAGGATTCGCATTGGCGATGCGCAACGCCTCGTCGTCGGAGTCGACGTCGTGTAGGGACACGACCGGCCCGAAGAGCTCTGCGGTGGCCCGAGCGGGATCGGCGCCGACGGCGATCGTGGGCGACAGGAAGAACCCGTCGAGGTCCGGGAGCTGGGCAGGCTGGCGGATGCTCGCTCCGAGATCGCGCAGCCCCTCGATCCTGCTCTGGAGCGTCTCGAAATGCGGCGCGTTCGAAATGGGGCCGATCTCGACGTCCTCGTCGAGAGAATGGCCGACCACGAGCTTGGAGATGCGCTCCGTCAACGCCTCAAGCAGCGGATCGGCTAGACGTCGGTTGGCGAGGATCTTGCCCGGCCCTTCGCACCATTGACCGTTCAGCTTGGTCATGCCGTCGAGGATGCCGTCGGCGGCGACCTCGACATCCGCGTCCTCCAGCACGAGCGCTGGGTTGTTGCCGCCGAGCTCCAGCTGCAGCACCTTGAAGTCCTCCGCGGCTGCCCGGGCGATCGCGCGGCCCGCGCCCGGTCCCCCGGTGAACGAGACGATCTTGATGCGCGGATCAGCGGTGAGTGCGGCGCCGACGTCACCGGCGCCGTGCACGAGCTGCAGGGCACCGCTGGGCAGGCCCGCATCGACGAAGCACTCGACGATGATCTGCGCGCTGCTCGGCGCGTGCTCCGACGGCTTCAGAATCACCGGGCAGCCCGCCGCTATCGCGCTCACAACCTTCGCCGCAGGAATGAAGCTCGGGCCGTTCCACGGAGTGAGGATCGCGGCCGGTCCCCACGGCACCTTGTAGAGGCGGACATCGCGGCCTCCCGCCTCCAATGCCTTCACACGGGGGATGCTCAGCAGATCGCTCGCCGTGGATCGAATCCTGGCGGGCAGGAAGGCGGCACTTTTCCGGGTGACGCTGATCGGTGTACCGCTGGTGAGGGAATCTGTCCGAGCGATGTCCTCAGCGCGGGTCTCTATGAGCGCAGCGACCCGCTCAAGCACGTCCGCTCGCTCTTGGCGCGCCTCGTCGTCCCAGCGCCCGATGTCGTATACCCGCTCCGCGTGGTGCACCGCGCGCTCCAGGTCACCGAGTGGCGTCGTGACCATGCGATGCACGGGTTCACGCGTGTTCGGGTCGACGTTCCACGCGTCGTGGAACGTCTCGCATTCGCTCCAGTCGTCGGCGATGTAGTTCACCGGCTGGGGAATCGTGATTTCGCTGCTCGCCATGGGTTCCTCTGCGTTTCGCGTGTGGTTCAGGACTGGAGGTCGACGACGATGCGGGTCACGTCACCGGACTTCATAGCCTCGAAGCCCTCGTTGATCTCGCGGAACGGGATCACCTGCGTGACCATCTCGTCGAGCAGCAACTGGCCGTGCTGATACAGGCGCGCGAACTGCGCGATGTCCTGGCGCGCATGCCCCGAACCCATGTAGGACCCGATGAGCCGCTTCTCCTCGAAGAAGAAGTCAGATGCAGGCAGGCTCAGCTCCGTCCCTCCTGGCGCAATCCCCACCAGGCACGCGGTGCCCGTGGGGCGCAGGACGGCCAGAGCTGTTGCCGCGGTGCGCGCCGAGCCGACCGCCTCGAACGCGTAGTCGACGCCCTCACCGAGCTGGTCGTGGATCTGGGCGACGACGTCGTCGGCTCCGCCGTTGACGACGTGGGTTGCGCCGTAGCTGCGCGCCGCCTTCAGCCGTGTCTCGTCGAGGTCGATGGCGACGATGGCCGACGCGCCCGCGAGCCGGGCCCCTTGGATGATGGCCGAGCCGACCCCACCGCACCCGATGACCGCGGCGGTGCTGCCCGGGCGCAGCTGGGCGCCGCGGAAGACGGCGCCGACGCCGGTGGTGATGCAGCACGAGAGCAAGCAGCCGACGTGCAGCGGCACGTCGTCGGCGACCTTCACCAGTGCGTTCTCCCGCATGAGGGTGTGCTGCGAGAAACCTCCGATGTCGCCGAGCCGCTCGACCGGCCGGCCGTTCCCGAGTTGGAAGGCCGGTCGTGGACGCTGGCGGATCTCCGCAATCCGCTGGCACTGCGTGGACCGGCCCGCCTCGCAGTTGCTGCACCGGCCGCAGGACGGCGTCAGCGCCCCGACGACCCGGTCTCCTGGTTGCAGACCGGTCACCGACGAACCCACTGCCTCGACGACGCCGGCGACCTCGTGGCCGAGGACCACCGGTAGCCCGATGGGCACGGTTCCGGTCATGTAGTGCAGGTCGCTGTGGCACAGACCCACGTGGGTGACTTCGACGCGCACTTCCAGCGGTTCCGGCTCGTCCACCTGGATCACGGCCAGATCCAGCGGTTCGTTGACCGCGCTCAGGACCGCGGCCTTCGTCTCGATCATTCCGGGCACTCCTCTGCGGTTGGTCTCGCTAGGCGATGAACGGCTCGGCTCAGGGCTTTCCGGGTCACGGGCGGCCTGCCTTGGTCGTCCAGAAACTCGCGACGCCCGCGCTGAGCGCTCCGCTGTCCCACGCCTGCTTCCCGGCCACGTCCTCGCGGGCGAAGGCCTTCTCGATCTCCTCGATCTGCGGTCGCAGCAGTGCCAGGTGGGGAGCCGTCGTGTTGTTCTCCGGGGTCCAGGTGTGGACGGTGTGGATGGCGTGGTCGATGAGTTCGTCCGGTGGAACGATCTCGTCCACGAGTCCGATCCGCAGCGCCTCGTCGGCGCCGATCCGCGGTGAGCCCAGGATCAGCCGCATCGCGTGGTTGCCGACCAAACGCGGGAGCAGCACGCTCGAGGCGTTGGAGATGGTGAGGCCCCGGCGGTTTTCCGGCTGGTAGTACTCCGCCGCCGAGCTCGCGATCCGCGCATCGCAGCACAGCGTGATCTCCGATGCTCCGCCCACCGCGAGGCCGTTGACCGCCGCGATGACGGGGACGCTCGTCTGCAGGATCGCCCGCGTGATGTCGTGGAAGGACTCCAACGCCGTTCGAACCTGCTCGTACGAGGTGGGGGCGGCCGACAGGTCTTCCCCTGCCGAGAACGCGCGTCCCTCGCCGGTGAGCACGATTCCACGGACCGCTTCGCCGCTTCCGTGCTCGCGGATGACCTTCGCCAGTCGCAGCCGCGCCTCGACGTCCAGCGCGTTCAGCTTCTCCGGGCGGCGCAGCGTCACCACGGCGACCTCCCGGACGACCTCGACGTCGACGACGCTCGAACTCGCGGTCGCTGAGACATTCTCGCGGCGCGTGCGCAGGTCGTAGGTGATCCCGGGCTCGTGGGCCGCGTGCTCCTTGAGTGCCGGCTTGTTGATCCGTTCGGAAGGCGTCCGGGGAAAGTCCGGCACGAACTCGACGTAGCGGGGCACCTTGAAGTGCGCCAGCTGGTGGCGGACGCGCTCGGTGATCCGCTCGGCCGTGGCGCGCTCGGGTGCGACCCCTTCGGCGAGCTGGATGAAGGCCTTGACCTCTTCGCCGAGCACGTCGTCAGGTTCGGCGACGACGGCGGAGTCGACGACCGCATCGTCGCGTTCGAGCGCGGCCTCGACTTCGGCGCTGGCGACGTTCTCGCCGCCACGGCGCACCATGTCCTTGACCCGCCCGACCAGCTGGATGCCGCCATCTGGTCGGCGGACCACGACGTCGCCGGTGTGGAGCAAGCCGTCCCGCAGGACCTCCGCGGTCTCCTCCGGCCTGTTCCAGTACCCCTTCATCATCGGTGTGCCGGAGATGACCATCTCGCCCGGTTCGCCATCGGACGCATCGCTTCCGTCCGGATCGACCACGCGGATCGTCTTGGTCGGCACGGGAAGGCCGAGACAGCCACTTCCCACCGCGCTGGTGTCGTCGACAGGGCTGAAGAGGTCGACCCCGGATTCGGTCATGCCGAAGACCTCCCGCCACGGCGCTCCCCAACGTTGTTCCAGCTGGGCGTGGAGACCCACCGGAATGCCCGAGCAGAGCACCAGGCGGAGGTCGTTGTCCTGGTCGTCGGGGCGCGGTTCCTGCTTGAACAGGAGGGTCGGCATCGAGCCGAGCACGTAGCAGAACGTGGCTCGATGACGGCGGACATCGGCGAAGAAGCCAGAGGCGGAGAACCGCGGCAGCACCACCAGAGGTGCCGCTACCGTCAACGCGAGCGCCGTGTTCCACTGTGGATCCATGTACGAGAACGGTTGGGCCGTCAGCAGGACGTCCTCGTTTCCGAGTCCGGTGATGGCGGCGCAGACCCATCCCAGGCGTACCCAGTAATCATGGGTGAGCATGCACGCCTTCGGAAAGCCCGTGGTGCCCGAGGTGTACTGCAGGTTGGCGAGCGTGTCGGCGTCGACGGTCACCTCCGGCGCGGTCGCTGGGAATGGCCCGGTTCCGTCCTCGGCGAGATCGACGATGCGAACCTCCGCCAGGCCGCGTTCGGCTGCCGCGTCGTTCACGAGCGGGGTGCGTTCCCTGTCGGTGAACACCATTCGTGCACCCGAGTCCTCCAGGACGAACGCGAGATCTGCGCTCTTGTACGACGAGTTGATCGGCACGGCCACGGCACCGGCCTTGAGCGCGGCCAGCCACGCGACCGGCCAGTGCACGATGTTCGGCAGCATGATCGCGACACGGTCACCCACCCGGATGCCATCGACCTCGATCAGCCGGTGTGCCAACTTGGACGTCCACCTGTCGATCTCGGCAAAGGTCCACGACGTGCCGCCGAAGCGCAGGAACTCCTTGTCCGGGAAGCGCGTCGCGCAAGCCGACAGCAATGCGTTCAGCGTCGGGGTGGACGGGTCGTCGCCGATGTGCTCCATCGCCACGACCGGTTGCCGACCAGACAGCGATGCGACGTCGGACCTTTCGCCCAACTCGTTCACGATGACTGCTGCCTTTCTCTTGCGTACGTTGGTGTTGCTGTCGTGGGAACCCTGCGGGCGGACTCCTCGACGATCCAGCTCATCGTCGGATCGGCACGCACCATCCATTCCGGGTGCCACTGCACGCCGAGGACCGGTGAGCCGGGAAGTTCCACGGCCTCGGCCACGCCGTCGCTCGTCCGGCCGGTCACCACGAGCCCCGCACCGCAGCGGTCGACGGCCTGGTGATGCCACGAGTTGGTCACCGCCCGTTCCCCGAGCAGTCCCGCCGCGATCGAGCCGGGCTCGAACGCCACGACGTGGTCGGCCGCGCCGTCGGTTGGCGCCGACTCCGCCGAGAGGTGCTGCACCGAGCTCGGCGGGAGGTCGGCGACGAGGGTGCCTCCGAGCGCGACGTTGAGGACCTGCATGCCCCGGCACACGCCCAGCACCGGAAGCCCGCGCGCCAGGGCAGCGCGCACGAGGGCGATCTCGTACTCGTCGCGCTCGACGTCGTGGACCACCGGGTCCGTGCGAGGATCAACCCCGCTAACGACTGAGGTGTCCCCGCCCCAGCACGCCGGATGCACGTCCTGCCCGCCGGTGATGACCACCCCGCACAGCCACTGGCAGATCGCCGTCGCATCGGTGTCGTAGGACAGGTGGACCGGCAGCCCACCGGCCAGGGCGATGCGGGCGGCGAAGTCGGACATGTAGCTGTCCGCGCAGCGATCGCCGTAGCGGCGATCGCCTCCGAGCAGCTCCAAGCGGTACCGCCGACCGGTGATGCCGATGAGCGGCCGCATCACGGCTGATGTTTCGGTCATGGCGGTCACGGCAGTTCGAAGTACCGGACCGACTCCCACTCCGAGAGCTCGGCGAAGGGATCACCGCCTGCGGTGTGGAACTGCATCCACTCCCACCGGCGAGACCCGACCCAGTAGTCCACGAACTCCCCGCCCAGCAGGTCCCGGAGCAGCGGATCCTGCTCGAGCTTATCGGCCGCCTTGGTCATGGTGTCCGGCAACCGCTCGATGCCCAGACCTGGCGGCAGGCACCACGCCATCTCGCCCACCGGCTGTGGAGGCTCGATCTTGCGCTCCACACCCGCGATCACACCCGCCAGCACACCCGCCAGCGCGAGGTACAGGTTCGCGTCCGCACCGGGGACCCGGTACTCCAGGCGGGACTGCTTCGGATGCCCGCACACCGCCCGCACCGCGGTGGTCTTGTTGCTGATGCCCCACGTGACCGTCACCGGCGGCCCGCTGAGGTCGACCAACCGCCGGTACGACGTGATCTGCGGCAACACGATCGACGAGTTGCCCTCGATCGTCGCCAGCAGTCCACCGATGGCGTGGCGCATCGTCTCCGACGGTCCGTCCTCGGCGTAGAACGCATTGCGCCCGTCGCGCTGCAGCGACACGTTCAGGTGCGACGCCTGGCCGTAGCCGGCGGTGGGCTTGGCCATGAACGTCACGGTGTGGCCCCGGTCGAACGCGACCTCCCGCATGACCTGCCGGGTTCGGGCCCACGCATCGCCGATCGCGATCGGATCGCTCGGCGCGAGGTTCAGCTCGATCTGACCGGCGGCGTCCTCGTCGCTCCACGCCTCCCACGAAATGCCGACCTCATCAAGACGACGAGCGACAGCATTCATGTACTCGACCCAGTCCTTCGACTTCGCGAGGTGGTAGGCCGTTCCCGCGGTTCCGCCGAGAGGCGTGAGGTCGCGGTAGCCACGCGACCGCGCCTCCTGAACCGACTCCTCGAAGACCGTCGCCTCGATCTCGACGGCGACAGTGGCCGTGAAACCGGAAGCCGAGAGCCGATCAACCATCTTCCGCACGAGATTGCGCGGGCACAGCGGAACCGGGGACCCGTCCTTGAGCCAGTAATCACCGATCACCGCGTCGAGGCCCGGCTCCCACTCCACCAGCGTCGACATGTCCGGGCGGAAGTACACATCGTCCAGATGCCCGCGCCACTCCGGATAGGCGAACCCGAACGCCGGGGCATTGCCCAGATCCAGTCCGAACAGCAGATCAGCAAAAGCGAAACCCGAGTCCGCACCAGAGGCGAACTTCTCCCGAGCGACGTTCTTGCCCAGGAAACTGCCCTCTGGGTTCGTCGCCTCCAGACGCACCGTCCGCGACTGGGATTCCACGGCGTGCGAGCCGCGTGCAGCAGTGGTGAGCTCAGTCATCGTAACGAACCTTCCAGGAAGCGCCGACCATCACGGACAGCTGAGACAACGTGCCCTGAATCCCCAGCACACCCGAGGACAGCACCGCGAGCAGATCGTCAGCACCGGAGAAGATTCCGGCCAGGGTGTCCGGTGCCCCCGCGATCAAGTACCGCGAACTTCCTCGGCCCACAACAGCTTGCTCCACACCGTCCGGCCCTTCGGTCACCGCGATCAAGACGTCGGGGATGCCCGGCATGGACCGAGCCACCTCCCAGAAGCTCTGCGCCGCCGCGCGCCAGTCCGGCAGCGGCGGAGACAGGGCGGCGAGAATCCCGGCAGCGAGATCGGAATCCCCCATGGGATCTCCCACCGCTGCGAACCGCGCGTTGAGATCGACGGTGAGCGTCACGTCCGGCTCGACGACCACGCCACTGGACACGTCAATACCGTTGGCACCGAAGGCGATCACCGCCGCCTGCGGCGTGTCATGCGAACGGATCGCCACCGTTCCCGTCGATCTCCGCAGTGTTTCGAACGCGTGCCCGGCCAGGACCGAATCCCGAAGGGTCCGCCCAATCAACCGAACGATCGGGCTCGCATCATCTTCGATCCTGACCTCGACCCGTGCGGCACCCGCAGGGGGCGCCGTGGGAACCGGCGCGGTTTCGGTCATCTTGTGGTCCTTTCGAATTCGCGAGATTCACACGCGACGCGTGGCGTCGCCCGCTCACTCGACCGCCCCGTGGCCTAATTAGTCAAGTGACTTGGACGTTTGACTATGTTGCGGCACGGGTCACACACTGTCAACACCTCACCGCCACCTCACCTGGAGAGTCATCGCGTGACCAAGCCCCACCCCTCGCACTGGGACCACCTCGACGCCGACGCCCAGCTCGTCGCCCAGGCCGTCGCGGAGGTGCTGACGACACCCCTCCGCGAACTCGGCCCCGAAGCGGCACGCGAGCTCTTGTCCACCGCGCCTTCCGAGAACCCCAAGACCCACCTGGACCGCGTGGACGAGCTGACCGTGCCGGGCAGGTCGGGACACCTTCGGGCTCGCCTCTACCACCCGCCCGGCCCCGCTACCGCGGCCCCACGGCCGGCGCTGGTGTACCTCCACGGGGGCGGGTTCGTCCTCGGAACGCTCGACGGTGTCGACGAGCTCTGCCGCGCCATCGCCGCGCGGTCCGGGTGGGCGGTGCTGTCCCCTGAGTACCGGCTCGCCCCGGAACACCCCTACCCAGCCGCACTCGAAGACTCGTTCGACGCGCTGGCTTGGCTCCGCGGATCGGCCCTCGAGCTCGGCATCGATCCGGACCTGATCGCCGTGGGCGGAGACTCCGCGGGCGGCAACCTCGCCGCCGCGCTCTGCCTGAAGATCCGGGACCTCGGGCTACCCCGGCCCGCATCGCAGGTCCTCGCCTACCCCGCCGTCGACGATTCGTTCGCCAGGCCGTCCTGGACGGAGTTCGCCGACGCACCTCTGCTGACCAGCGCGGACGCCCGCTGGCTCTGGGAGCAGTACATCGGCGCCGCCCGCGCGGAAGTCGGACACCACGCGGTCCCCATGAAGGCAACGTCGTTGCGGGGCCTGCCACCCGCCCTGGTCCTGACCGCCGAGGTCGACCCGCTGCGCGACGACGCCGAGGCCTACGCCGAGCGACTGCGGAACGACGGCGTTGCCACGACCGCGATCCGCTACCCCGGCGTCTTCCACGGCTTCTTCACCGAGGTCGGCGTCTTCGCCAAGACCGATGCGGCGATCGAGGACGTCGTTCGGCATCTGCGCGGCCTCGCCGCGACGACCTCTCCCATGTGAGACGCGGTCCGCCATTGACGAACCCGTCGGGCCACACCTAACTTCTTAGTCATTTGACCCAGACATATGACAATCTAGCTGTGGCTTGTCGATGACTCGCTCCAGACGACGAGAAGGCAGAGACCATGACTGAGACCAGTTCGCCGACCGCCCCTGTTGTGGACGTGCTGTGCGTCGGCGCCGGATTCTCCGGCCTGTACGCCGCGTACAAGACCACCGAGAAGGGCTGGAGCTTCGCCGGATTCGAGACCGCTCCCAGCGTCGGCGGAACCTGGTACTGGAACACCTATCCCGGTGCCCGCTGCGACGTCGAAAGCGTCTACTACTCCTACTCCTTCAGCGAAGAACTCCAGCAGGAGTGGACCTGGAGCGAGCGCTTCGCCCCGCAGGCCGAGATTCTGGACTACATCAATCACGTAGCGGACCGGTTCGACCTCCGCCGGCACTTCCAGTTCAACACCCGGGTGGTCGCCGCGACCTGGTTGGCCGACGAGCATCTCTGGGAAGTCGCCCTCGGCTCCGGAGAGACCCGCCGAGGTCGTTACCTGCTCGCCGGCTCGGGCGGATTGTCGACGCCGAAGGACGTCGATGTGCCCGGGCAGGAGAACTTCACCGGGATCACGGTGTCCACCAGCCGCTGGAACATCTCCCTGGACGACCTCGCCGGCAAGCGCGTCGCCGTCATCGGCACCGGATCATCCGGCGTGCAGTGCATCCCGCTCATCGCAGAAGTCGCCGAGCGCCTCACCGTTTTCCAGCGCACCCCGAACTACGTCTTCCCCGCCCGCAACGCCCCGCTCGACGCCGAGACCGTCGAGAAGATCAAGAGCAACTACCCCGCCATCCGCGAAGAGTGCCGCCACTCCCCCGGCGGCATCCCGGATCGCCCGGTCACCGACCGCGCCTTCGACGTCTCCGCCGAAGAACGGCACGAGCGCTACGAGAGGGCCTACGAACGCAGCGGATTCCTCGGCGTTGGGGCAGAGTTCGCCGACCTGCTCCTGGACGCCGAGGCCAACGAGACCGCCGCGGAGTTCATGCGCGAGAAGATCCGCGAGATCGTCGCCGCCCCGGAGACGGCACGCGTCCTGGAGCCCCGGTACCACCCGCTGGGCGCCAAGCGCAGCTGCTTCGGCACCGACTACTACGAAACCTTCAACCGCCCCAACGTCTCCGTCGTCTCACTGCGCGACGAGCCCATCGAGACCATGACCGCCGACAGCATCATCACCAGCAACGACTCGTACCCTGTCGACGCCCTGGTGCTGGCAATCGGATTCGACGCTTTCACCGGCCCCCTGTTCGCGCTCAACATCACCACGCCGCAGGCGGGCAAGCTGCAAGACGCGTGGAGCGACGGAACCCGCACGCTGCTGGGGATCATGACCGCCGGATTCCCAAACTTCTTCATGATCGGCGGACCCCAGAGCCCCGCACTCGTCAGCAACGTCATCGTCACCATCGAGCAAGCCGTCGACTGGATCACCGGGCTGATCGCCCACGCCAAAACCCAAGGCGCCGAGGTCATCGAACCCACCGCCGAAGCCCAGGACGACTGGGTGGCCATCACCGAGAAAACAGTCGGCCAGACGCTGTACGCCACCACCGACTCCTGGTATCGCGGCTCGAACATCGCCGGCAAACCAACCACCTTCATGGGCTACGTCGGCGGCGTCGGCAAATACCGCCGCATGTGCACTGAGCTCGCCAAGCGCGGCTACCCCGGCATCAAGATCGATGGTCACGCTCCCGTACCCCGCATCGGCCGCATCGACGAGGAAATCGAATGAAGATCACCCTCCAGGCTCTCGGTCGTCGTCATCGTGGCGATAGACGGCGGCACCTCGCGCGCTACATGACCCGGGGCCTTTGCGGCCCCGTTCCCAAATGGACCCCGTGAAGGAGCAACGCCTTGTCGATGCGCAGCCCGTACCCGGACGTGGAGATTCCGGACGTCTCGTTGACCGAGTTCCTGTTCGCCGACGGCTTCGGGGACCGGGCCGACGCGCCCGCGTTCCTCGATGGGACCACCGGTGACCAGCTCACCTTCACCGAGTTCCGCGACCTCGTCGAGAAGATCGCCGGCGGACTCGCCGCCCGGGGCATCGGCAAGGGCGATGTCGTCGGCCTGTTCGCGCCGAACCTGCCGCAGTGGGCAGCATCGTTCCACGGAATCTTGCGCGCCAACGGCATCGTGACCAGCGCGAACTCGATGTACACCGCCGGTGAGCTGGTCCACCAGCTCACCGGCTCCGGCGCGAAGATGGTCATCACCGTCTCGTCGTTCCTCGACCGGGCCCTGCCCGCTGCGAAGGAGGCGGGGCTGTCCGCCGACGCAGTCCTGACCATTGACGCGACCGAGGGCCACGACTCGCTGGCCGACCTCGTGTCCTCCGGCGCCCCGGCCCCGGAGCTGATGACGATCGCGACGGACACCGCGGTGCTGCCCTTCTCCTCAGGCACCACCGGCTTGGCCAAGGGGGTGATCCTGTCCCACCGCAACCTGGTGGCGAACCTGCTCCAGGTCCAGGCGATGGGCTCCGTCACTGACCAGACGAAGATCATGGCGTTCCTGCCGTTCTTCCACATCTACGGCATGACTGTGATGATGAACCAGGGCCTGCACGCCCGCTCCACAGTCGTCACCATGCCGAAGTTCGACCTCGAGCAATTCCTGACGATCACGCAGAAGTACAGCGTCGACCGTCTCTACATCGCCCCGCCGGTCGCGGTCGCGCTGGCCAAGCACCCGATCGTCGACACCTACGACCTGTCCTGCGTGAAGACGATCTTCTCCGGCGCAGCCCCGCTGGATGGCGAGCTCGGCCGCGCCGTCGCCGAGCGGCTGCAATGCACGGTGCTGCAGGGCTACGGCATGACCGAGCTGTCCCCAGTGAGCCACTGCATGCCCGACGACCGCGGCGACCTGGACCTCAGCTCCTCAGGCTTCACGCTGCCCAATATCGAGTGCAAGCTCGTGGACCCGGAGACCGGTCAGGAGGTCGGCATCGGGGAGCGTGGCGAACTGTGGGTGAAGGGCCCGAACGTGATGGTCGGGTACCTCGACAACGCCGACGCGACCGACGCCACCAAGGATGCCGACGGCTACCTGCACACCGGCGACATCGCCGTCGTCGACGAAGAGGGCGTCTACTCGATTGTCGACCGGGTCAAGGAGCTGATCAAATACAAGGGCTACCAGGTGCCGCCCGCCGAGCTGGAGGCCCTGCTGCTCACCCACGACAAGATCGCCGATACCGCAGTGATCGGGGTGCGCGACGCCGACGGCGAGGAGGTGCCGAAGGCATTCGTCGTCAAGCAGGCCGCCGGTGCGGACCTTACCGAGGACGAGGTCATGGTGTTCGTCGCCGAGCGGGTCGCGCCGCACAAGAAGGTGCGGGTCGTCGAGTTCATCGAGCAGATCCCGAAGTCAGTGTCCGGGAAAATCCTGCGCAAGAATCTGCGCGCCAAGGGAAGCGACTAAGGGGTCGTTTCAGAATGCTGCTGTGGGGAGCTTGGCGGCGAGGACCATGCAGTGAGCGAGTTGGAGGAAGCCGTCATGCATGTCGTCGCGGGTTTCCCACCGGGTCCGGAGGCGGCGGGGACCGTGCAGCCATGCGATCGCTGCTTCAGCGACCCATCTCAGCTTCCCGAGGCCGGAACCGTGCTCGTCACCGCGCCGGGCGATGCACGGCGTGATGCCGTGTGCCCGAAGCCGATCGCGATAGGTGTCGTGGTCGTAGGCCCGGTCGGCGTAGAGCCGGCGAGGCTTGCGGTGGGCGTCCACGCAGGCCCTTCACCGGTGGGATGGCCTCGACCAGCGGCAGCAGTTGCGTGATGTCGTTACGGTTGCCACCGGTCAGCGACACCCGCAGCGGCGTTCCTTGTGCATCGGTGATGACGTGGTGCTTGGAGCCCGGCCGGCCTCGGTCAACCGGACTCGGACCGACTTTTGGGGACGATCGACCCCGTTTCGCCTGGATCTGCGAGGAATCAACCGTCGCACGGGAGAAGTCGAGCTGACCCGCGCCACGCAACTTTGCCAGTAGTACCTCCTGCAGCTCCTCCCACACCCCGGCGTGCTGCCACTCGGCCAACCGCCGCCAACACGTTGACCCCGAGCCGAATCCCAACTCCTGGGGAAGGAGCTCCCATTGGATGCCGGTGTAGAGCACGAACAAGATGCCCTGCACCGTCTTGCGGTCATCGATCCGACGCCGTCCTGGATACCGAAACCGACGCTCGTGCCGGGGCAGCAGCGGCTCGATCAACGCCCACAGCTCGTCACTGACCTCCCACGGCTTCGGGCGAGCCATCCCACGCTCCCAACGATCGAAACGTGATCAACTTCAGCCACCACCATGCCAGACAAAGATCATTATGCAACGACCCCTTAGGAGTACGGGCAAGGATCAGCCGTTGTCCTTGAAGCTGTGTTGCTCGCGGTGGTAGCGGAGGTACTTGGGGTTGATCTTGTGCGCCGTCTGGACCCTCCACACCAGGGCAGCGACGTTCCCCGCATAGCTGTACCGGGACAGGTAACCGTGTCCCGAAACCGAGCACCCGCTACAAGGGCCATGGGGGCTGTTCGGGCACACGTTGGGACACCCGACAGCACCTGTCCCGACCGTGCACCAGTCGGCCTTTTCACAGGTCACAAGGCAAGCCCGCCCGGCCCATCAAGGCGTCCCAGGCGGACTCCCGGCGAGACAGGCGGGACAGCGATATACCCCTGCCTCAACCAATTTCGGGAAGCACGAGCCGGGTGGATAGTGTGCAAGTCCCCCCTCGGACACAAAATCGCGTGAAATTTCCCCATCACAGCGAGTACTTGAACACCGTATCGCGGCGGCCCTTCTGCCGTCGCGATTTATGGTGTCTGCAGGGGTGTTGTCCCCTGATGTGCGCTGGTCACCGGGGTGGTGGCCATGAGTGAGCAGATCGTCACGGGCCTGGTGCCGCCCGTGGTCACCAACCATGACTCGCCGGCCGAGGTGAGAGGCGGGGAGTGCCGCGGTCTGCCTCTGCCGGTCATCACCCGACGCCGTGAGCTGCCGGTGATCTACGGCATGGTCCGGATGGACTCTCGTCCGGCCGGGTCTCGGCCAGACCGGTCTTGCACGCCCTGGAGTGGCAACCGGGTCAGAGCCTGACCATCCGGGTCGCCTCGGGAGCGGTCGTGCTGCAGCCCGATCCGGGCGGGATCCACCGGCTGCCCGGCACACCACAGATCATGATCCCGGCCACAGCCAGAGCTACTTGCGGCATCCACACCAGGGACTCGGTACTGCTGGTCGCCGACCCTCGGCGGGACATGCTGCTGGTCGACCCCCTGACCGCCGTGGACCAGGCCCTGGAGCAGCGTCACGCCATGGTGTGGGGTGGTGAGCCGGCATGACCGAGAACAAGATCACATCAGGAGCCGGCCCGGAGGAGATCGAAGCAGCGAAGCTACTGCTCGGACGCCTCGGCGTCTCCGTGGACGACCTCGTCAGCACCCCGTCCACGCGGCCGCTCGCTCCGACCTTCGCCGAGTACATCCCCAAAGTCGCTGACGCGGTCAGCGCCGGAACCCGGCGCGTCTACAGCTCCTACTGGAAACGCGTGGCAGCCGAGTGGGGCCAGCGGCGGCTGGACGAACCAACAGCACTGGAGATCAAACAGCTCGCCGAGAAGACCCGCAACCAGGTGGTCATCCGCCGCAACGCCCGCGGCGGACGCGGCGCCGCCGAACACCTCATCGCCGCCCTGCGTTGCCTCTACAACCACGCCGTGACCGACGAGCTGATCAGCGAGACCGACAACCCCGCCAAGAAAGTGCCCAAACCGCGCCGGTTGCCCACCACACGCCGCGGCCTGCCGGACTCCCCGCTCGAGGAGATCAACCACGTCGCCGCGACCACTGGTAACGATCCGGTGCTCGACAGCCTCATCCTCCGGCTGCACACCGAGACAGCCTGCCGCCGAGGCGGAGCACTGTCCCTCACACCCCGGGACCTGGACCCGGACCTCTGCCTGATCATGCTTCATGAGAAAGGCGAGACCGTCCGCTGGCAACCGGTCTCCCCCACCCTCATGACCCATCTCCGCGAGCACGCCGAACAACGCGCGCCGCCGCCTCAGGCGGACAGCTCCTGCGCTACGCCAACGGAACTCCCATCACCTACCGGCGCTACGACCACCTCTGGACCCGACTCGGCAAACACCTCCCCTGGGTCGCCACCCAACAGATCAGCATCCACTGGCTCCGCCACACCACCCTGAAATGGGTCGAACGCAACTTCGGCTACGCCGTGGCCCGCGCCTACGCCGGCCACACCGACAACAACAACGGCGACGGCGGAAGCACCACCACCTACACCCGAGCCGACATCCGCGAAATCGCCGCCGCACTCGCCGCCCTCACCGGAGAACCCCACCCACTAGCGGGCTAAAACCCAATAATCCGTGAAACGCCCAACCCGGGAGGCCTGGCGCCCAGCCAGGCCTCCCATTTCTGCCGGCGGCACCCGACACCACATTGCTCGTGGCCAGATCACTCGCTCCTCGAACATCCCAACCTCGCGCCCTTCAGAAACCACGAATCAGACGACCCGCCCCCAGCCCGTCAACCGGTGGGCACCGCGCCTGACGGTAGTTCAGGAATGAGCAATGGCCAGCGCACCGGATTCACGACTCCTGCTCCAGACTTCGACCACGGCCACGCCCGGCTGCGCCACGTCCTGGAGACTGGCCGTGGCGTCCCACCGGCGGGCCGCCATAGCTGCCACACGACTCACGGCCCGTTTCGCCACCGCGATCCAGGGTTGGTGCGGCTGAACCGCCCATTTTTTGTGATGCAACCCTGGCTCAGGGGCATGTCGACGTTGAATCCGGACTCACTCTCAGTCCTGGGCGCATGTAGGCGTGCGGCGCGTGTGGATATGGACGCCTCCGCGTGCTCGGCCGTGGGCGAGGTCGGCGGCGCGCAGACAGCAGCGCACCCACATGTTGAGCTGCATTTCCTTGGCCAGCCGCGCTCGTGCGTAGAGCAGATTCACCAGCCGGGTGCTGGGGCGCGCCCAGGCTTCGATCTCGAATCGAACCGCCTTTCCCTCCGGCCGGGCGCGGAACTCGATCTGCCCGGCTTCGAGGTGCCCCCGCAGCGTCACCATCCGAAACGAAGCGTCCTCGCAGGCCACAACCCGGACCGGCGCATTCCACGGCCCCGGCATCCGGACCACGAGCTCGTCACCGACCCGCAGACCACCTTCCCTACCTCGGGTTCGCTGCACCGTCGCGACCTCGCGCGGGAAGGCTCGGTTGAGATCAGTCATGACCACCGCCATCAACGTGGGGGCGTCGAGGTCGCCGGCCTCGATCCGCACGCTGAAGGTGCGGTGGAACAGCTGACCAGTCCCATCACCGACCAGCTGGCAGTGCTCGTCGATGAGGCCATCAGGCAACGCAGGGGGCAGGTCCAACTCATCTCCGCACTCCTCGCTCCGGTGCAGCGGCGTGATCTGCCACAGGTAGCGCCACGAGATCAAAGCCATGCCAAGCAGCAAACGCGCCACCGCGAGCGCACGGCGGACGAAAGAACCCTTGGACGCCACAACGGCGCTCCTTTCGCGTGGATTGCCCGGGCCGGGCATGCTCGTGTCATGCCCCGAAACGCCAGCGATGACACGGGGAGGACCAGTGGTCGTTCGGACACTGCACCAGGTCGGGCTGCGCAGCACCCATCTGCAGGTGCTGTCGCTGGGGTCGGTTCTGCTGTGCTTGGGCCTGTGGATCAGGGCCAAGACCGTCGACGAGGAACAGCGCGGCAACGCCGAACGCCGAGCCCTGTTCACCGGTTTGTGGCCACCAACGCTGTGGTTGATTGGTGCTTCACTGCACGAACTCGAACGAAGTCGCGATGCGCGCTCGACTGCTCCGCGGCGTTGACTACGCCTCAGCTCTGGGGAACTTGCGGCACCGCAAGGTGAACTTCACCGCTGAGCAAATCCAACCGCCGGAATGGCACTTCGACACCTACCGCCAATACCTCGCGCGCGAACGACCAGGCCCGCCGGAGCCCGGCGGCGCTTGGGAGATCGCCTGCCGATTCGTCCGGGACTACGAGTTCTCGGTGCCTACGCTCGTCCGTGCCGTCTACGACGGCCGCGACCCCCTGCTGGGGCGGGACATGCTCCTCGAAGGGCGCTTCCACGGGTTGCGCTTCTACATGGGCGTGCGTGTGACCCATGTGGTCGACGAGACGCGTGGCGGCTCCCAGCAGGTGTGGGGCTGGGCTTACACGACGCTCGAAGGCCACCTCGAGCGCGGCAGAATGAGCTACGAACTCGTCAAGGACCTGGAGTCCGGCAAGGTCGAGTTCGTGATCACCGGCTTCTCACAACGCTCGCCCGCCCTGGGCCCGATCACCCGGCTGGGCTGGTTGCTGTTCGGCCGCCGGACCCAGCTGCGCTTCTACCGCCAGTGCGGCGCACGCCTACGCAGGCTGGTGCAAGACCGCCTCACAGGCGCCACCGCAGCGGCGACCGTCCTGCACGAGGGAGACCTGGTGCTTGCGCCCTCCGGCATCCACCCCACCGCTGGCGATCTGCTTACCGTGCGGTGGCACCATCCGGGTATCTGAACATCACGAGGCGCCGGAGAGGTCCAGCATTGCGAAGATCCACCGCCGCAGGTGGAAGTGGTCCACCGACTGCGCCCGCGCTGGGGTCACATCCGAGGTGCTCTCCACGGAGAAGGCAAGTGAAGGCGTACAGCAAGCAGATCCCGCTTCCGCATTCGAGTACCGGTGCTCGAAGATGAGGTGACGACGCGCCTTGGGGCCGCCGAGCGGCGCGCTTGACCCCGAAGAACGAACTTAGATCACGAAAAAAAGGGTCTTCACTGGCTGCGACCTGCGAAGACCCTTTTGACTGTCGGACTGACAGGAGTTGAACCTGCGACCCTTGACTCCGAACTGTCCATAAGAGACAGTGACCAGAGTAAACCGAGAAACCCCAGGCCAGCGGTGGAAATATCCAGAACTCGCAGCTGTACCTGACTGTCACGTCATCATGGCCAGCAGAGTCGTTTCAGACATGAATTTCACCCTCGCCACCGTTCGATAACAGACACAGGTTCCCTCGGAGAAGTCGGGTCATCCATCGCCCGACCACTACCCGTTGTGCAGTAATCGAAACGAGCTCGTCGATCGGATGCCGACAAGTCGTCATCGACTGAGTGGTCGGACTCGGCCTGATCGCTGCTTCTGCAGGCGATGGTACCTTTCCGGTTTCTGACGAGGTTTTCGGACGGGAACAGTCCGCATGCTCGCCAGGCTCATCCAGGTGGGCGGGGACTGCCCAAGGTCGTCTGGCTACGTGCTTCTCCAAGTCTTAAAGTCGGGTCCCTGCGTCTGCTTCGACTGTCACTCAAGGTGACGATCACACCGTAGTCGCCATGTGCGGACGGAATCACCGAAGAACTCGAAAGGCATTGATCGGCACCGATTTGAGGCACGAGCGCACGGAGAGCTGTAGATCACCTGAGGAGTAGGAATGTTCTTCCACGTCCAGCGAATGATCAACGAGATCGTGCCCGACGAACCGGACCCGGCCGCAGCCAACGCCCTCCAGGAGGGCTTGGGAGGTCAGTTCGGTGAAATGCGAACGATGATGCAGTACCTGTTCCAGAGCTTCAACTTCCGTGGCGCGGACGCCAAGCCTTACCGGGACCTCTTGTACGGAATCGGTACCGAAGAGATCAGCCACGTGGAACTGATCGCGACCACGATCGCTCGGCTGACCGACGGTTCACCGCGCTACAACGGCGCGAAAACGGATCCGCTGGATCAACCAGCTGCCGGTGGTGGTACGCCGCTGTCCAACGCGTTGTCCGAGGGGAACATCCACCACTTTCTCGTCGGTGCCCAGGGCGCGCTGCCGGTCGACGCGGTCGGAAACCCCTGGTCCGGGTCCTACATCTACAACAGCGGTAACCTGGTGCTCGATCTGCTGTACAACCTGATGCTCGAGTCCACTGGGCGGCTGCAGAAGTGCCGCATCTATGAGATGAGTTCCAACAGAACCCTGCGTTCGACGGTGGCGTACCTGATCGTGCGCGACCAGGCGCACGAGAACGCCTATGCCAAGGCGCTGGAAAGCCTCGGGGTCAACTGGGGCAAGACGCTGCCGATCCCGAAGACCAGCGCCGAACGCTACCCAGAAGTCGCAACGCTGCTGGAACGTGGCCTGCACAACAAGCAATACACCTTCAACCTCGACAACCTTTCCGAGGCGGCGAAGGTGTTTCAAGGCAGCTCCCCCTCCGCACGGGACGGCGAAGTCCTACGAATGGCACAAGCTCCCGAAGGCGTCGCCATGGACATAGCCCCGGAGCGACCGGAGGAGTTCAGCCCCGGACTCGATCCGGAACTCGTCGAACTCATCCAGGCCACCGCCGAGATGGAAGTCGCAGCCGCCGACGAGCCAGTCCGCTACGGACCGGCGTGAGGGAGTGATCCGAAGACGCGCGGGCATCGCCTGTGGGCGACCGATCTGCTCCCGAGGGCGTGCGTCTCCCCTGCCCCATCCAGACGACCACCTGGTCAGCCAGCGACCCCGAACTCCAGCAGGGTGCGGGACTTCGCCACCGGCACGGTGTCCCGCAGCAGTCTAAGTAAAGCCTGTCCCGTAATGATCAAGGTTTGGTGGTGGGTAAGGAATGGGGCCCTTGCCGGGGCGGCTGGTGTTCAGTGGGTCATGGCAAGGTTGCGCATGAGGGCCACACCTCGCGCCGCGAAACACCACGACGCCGGACCTCTCGGTGAATTTCCTGCCATCAGGTGACCCGATACCTCGGTAGTTCCTCTCGCGTCGCGCATCGCCTCCCGCAGCTGCTGTTGTCGAGGGCCGGGAGGCCTGCTCCTGCTCCACCCCGCCCACGAATACAACGTTTCTGCCGCACCAGCACCAGGCGGATGCTTCAACGCGCCTGCGTCGCCTGCATGCGTTGACACGACGGCGGTAGCGAGGAACAGCTCAGCCCTTCACCGCGCCCATGGTGAACCCCGCGACGAACTTGTCCAGGAAGAGGTTGAACACGAGCGCTATCGGCACCGCAACCAGCACGGTGGCCGCCTGCAGTGACTGCCAAAAGAACACGTCACCCCGGACCAGCTGGGTCGGCACGCCGGTGCTCACCGGCATCTGGTCGGTCGGCGCCACGAACGCCAGGGCGTAGATGAACTCGCTTGCGGCGAGGGTAAAGGCGAACACCACCACCGCCACGACGCCGGGGAACAGCAGTGGCAGCACCGCCCGCACGAATCCACCCACCCGGCTGTAGCCATCGACCATCGCCTGCTCCTCGATGTCCTTCGGGATCGCCTTGAGGAATCCCATCAGCAGCCACACCGACACGGGGATCGTGATCGTCGGGTAAACAAGGACCAGCGACCAAGTGGAGTCCTGCAGGCCGAAGGCCACCACGACCCGCCCCAGCGACAGGAAGAGCAAGCTCGGCGGAACCAGGTAAACGAGGAAAATTCCGATTGCCATCGGAGTCGCCCAGCGCAGGCCGAAACGGGCCAGCGCATACGCCGCGGGCAGGCTCAACGCCAGCGTGATCGCCACCACGAGAAGGCCGGACCACAGCGTGTTCCAGGCAAAAGTGACGAAGGCGGTGTCAGTGAACAGGTATCCAACGTGGTCGGGCGTGGGCGGACGGTTGAACACGAACGGGTTGTTCTGCGGGTTGTAGAGGTCGCGGTTCTGCTTGAACGCGGTCACCACGCTCCATAGGAAGGGCCCGGCACACACCAATGCGCCGAGGATCGCTGCGGCGTAGACGCCGATCCGGGACGCGAGGCGCCGACGCGCATAGCGCCGGCGCAGCCCGGCTGCTCCGGCGGTCATCACAGCACCTCCAACCTGCGCACCGCCCGCAAAATCGCGATCGCCGCAGCCAACAGCAGCGGGAAGAGGAACAGCGCGATCGCCGCACCCTGTGCAACGTCGCCGCCCTCGATGCCCCGGTAGAACGCCCAGCTGGCCAGCACCTGGGTGGAGTCGTTCGGTCCGCCGCGGGTGAGCACCCGGACCACCGCCATGTCCGTGAAGGTGAAAATGGCGCCGAACAGCGCCGCCACCGCGACGATCGGCAGCACCAGCGGAACTGTGACCTCGAACATCCGCCGCCAGAAGCCCGCTCCGTCGACGCGCGCGGCCTCCTCAATTTCCCTCGGGATCGCCAGCAGGCCGACCATAGTGATGACGGCGGCCAACGGTGTGAGCCGCCAAACGTGAACCGCGATCACTGACAGCATGGCCAGCCCAGGCTGGCCCAGCCAGTACATGTTCTGCGCGGGGCCGAGAGCACCGAACTGCCGCAGCACCCAGTCGATCGGCGAGTAGATGGAGTCGAGCAACCACAGCCAGGAGATCGACGACAGTGCCACCGGTGTCGTCCAGGGCAGCAGGACCAGCAGACGCACCAGCCACTTGCCGCGGAAGTCGGCCACGAGGATGTTGGCCAGCACCTTGCCGAGCACGACGATGAGGACCATCGACACTGCGGTGAACACCACGGTGTTGCTCAACGAGCGCCAGAAAACCGGATCGGCGAAGGTGTGTTCGAAGTTGCGGGCGCCGGCGAAGTCGAACGACGTGTCGCCGGTAGTCACATCGGATACGGCGAGCGCGATGGCCAGGACGAACGGAAGGCCGATGAGGGCGACGATGTAGACGACGCTGGGCAGCAGGAACAGCCACGCCAGCAGCCCTTCCCGGTCTGCGAGGCGACGTGCGGAGCGTGCGGCGACCACCTCAACCTCCCAGTCGCAGCGGCGACCGCCGCAGGCCGCTGTCCGCGTCGAAGAACCGCACTCGAGCGGTGTCCACGGCGAAATCGTGGGTCCGGCCGGGCACCAGTTCGGTGTCCACAGTGGCGGGTAGACGGGCGACCACGCGGGTCGGCTCACCGATTCGCGCCACGGTGCCGTAGACGTGCCGATCGCCGGAGAGGTGCTCGATCCGCTCGACGGTCAGCGGGACGTTCATCCGGTCGACCGCTCGGACCTCCCCCGCCGGCAGTAGGTGTTCCGGGCGGAAACCGAGCAGCACTCCGTCGCGTGGCACGAGGTTCATCGGCGGCGAGCCGATGAACGTGGCCACGAAAGTCGACGCAGGATCGTCGTACACCTCCACCGGCGGGCCGACCTGGCAAACCGTGCCGTTGTCCAGCACGACGATGCGGTCGCCAAGTCCCATCGCCTCGGCTTGGTCGTGGGTGACGTAGATCGTGGTAGTGCCGATCTCCCGCTGGAACCGCCGGAGCTCGTCGCGTGCACTGGCGCGCAGCTTGGCGTCCAAGTTCGACAGCGGCTCGTCGAGCAGGAACACGTACGGTTCCCGCACCAGCGCTCGAGCGAGTGCGACGCGTTGTCGCTCACCACCGGAGAGCTGGCGGGGTTTGCGGCCGAGCAGCCCCTGGATGCCGAGCAGTTCGGCCGCCCACCGGGCCTTGGCCTCCCGTTCCGCTCTGCCCATCCCGACCGCCTTGAGCGGGAAGACGATGTTGGCGAGCACGGTCTTGTGCGGGTAGAGCGCGTAGCTCTGAAACACCATGGCGATCCTCCGGAAGCGCGGCGGAAAGCCGGTGACGACCTCATTCTCGATCAGCACGTCACCGCTGGTGGGCTGCTCCAACCCCGCGATCATGCGCAGCAGCGTTGTCTTTCCGCACCCCGACGGGCCAAGCAGCACCAGGTACTCGCCGTCGGTGGCCGCCAGGTCGACGCCGTCGATGGCGTGCACCCGGCCGGCGTCGAAGTGCTTGACCAGTTTCCGAACCTCCACGACGGCCACGGCTCAACCTCCGACCAGGCCTGCACGCCGCCACTTCTCGAAGATCGCCCTGACCTGGGTGTCCGCCTCCGTCACTGACTGCTGGGGGCTTACGTCGCCGCGCGCTGCGCGCGCGAACATGTTCGGGATCACGAAGGTGCTGAACGTCTCCCCGACAGCTGTGCTCGACGGGCCGGGGTGGCCGATGTTGGTGCTCCAATCGGTGGCGTGGGACAAGAACTTCAGCTTGTCCGGCGGCCGGGCGCCGAACGGGTCGGCTGCAAGCCAACCGTCCAGGTTCGGGGTCAGCCGCGGCCACGCGCACAGGTCGTACATCTGGGAGTGGTACGTCGCCGACGCGAAGTTCGCGGTGTAGTGCAGGAGGAATTCCTTCGCCGCGTCCGCGCCAGGGCCGTACTGCGGAATCACCCAGTTGTACATGACGTGTTGCGCCGCGAGCGCAGTCCTCGGGCCCCGAAGCGCAGGCACGAAGAAGGTGTCGTCGAACACCGCTGGGTTCGCTCCCTGGGCGGTGCGCCAAGCCGAAATCGAGTTGACGATGTAAGACAGCTTCCCCGCGACCAGCCCCTGGTTGTTGCTCGCCGCGTTCCAGGAGAACACCTCGGGCGTCATCGCCTGCTGATAGAGGCGGCTCATGTACTCCACGGCCGCGACGGCCTCAGGGCTGTTGAGCACGACCCGCTGCTGCGCGTCCTGCTCCGAAGCGCCATAGGACCACATCAGAGCCCGCAGGACCATGTTGGAGTCGATCTCCTGGGAAAGACCGAGACCGAGTTGTATCCCGGCCCGCCGTTTGATCTCAGCGGCGCCCGTGAGCAAGTCGTCCCAGGTCGAGGGGCCCTGCGGCATGCCGACCTGCTGCCACAGCGACCGGCGGTAGTTCCCGGGGTCGGGTGCCCATCCCGGCGAGTAGGCGAAGAACCGCCCAGTAGTCGGGTTGAACGTCGACTTGCGGCACAGCTCCAGCTGCGGGCCCCAGCGCCGCACCGCCTCGTCGGTGAGGTCCCGGAGATCGAGCATGCTCGGTTCGAACTGGGACAGTGGTGCGATGTACTGGATGAGGTCGTGGCCCTGCCGGGCCTGCACCTCTGCTGCGATGCGCGTCGGAATCTGCGCCTGGTCGATGTGGTCGACGGTGACGTTGACGCCGACCTTGCCACCCCAGTTCCGGGCAAAGGTGTCGAACCATTGGTCATGGCTGGGGATGAAGTGGCTCCACAGCAGGACCCGGAGATCACCGGACAACCGGCGGGAGGGCTCGGTGAACGTCTCCTGCGGAGCCGCGCGTGTGTCCGTCGGTCCCGGCGCCTCTTCGCGTGCGCACGCGCCCGCCAACGCCAGGACCGCGGCGACCCGGAGCACGTCGCGCCGCCCGTATGTTCCGGAGGAAAATCCAGATGACTCAGCGGCCATAGTTGACTCCTCCCCTCAAGGAGTCCCACGCACAGTAAACTCCCGCGCGACGGATCCCACTACCGATGCCACCCGAGTACTCACCGTCATATTCCCCGGGCCGATCGACTGAGACACCGACAGAGGCGCGCACGACGGCGGCTGTGGCCGCCTGCTGAAGCGGCGCGAGGTGCTCGCGGTGCATCGAGTCGTACGGCCCAGGTATGGTCACCGGGCGGCCGGCGCGCAGCGACGCGAGGACACGGTCGGCCGAGAGTGGTTCGACGCCGACCAGCCGCGGCTTGGCGCTCGCCTCGGGGCGGCGGTAGTGGCGAACGGTCGCCGCCGCGAGCGCGCCCACGCCCATCGGCACCACGACGACGTCAGGTGGGCCCGCGCCACGTTCGTGGAGCGCATCGTCGACCTCCCAGAAGATCGTCGACTATCCCTCGATCACCCACCACGGAATGCGCTGGTAGCCCGGCCACGAGGTGTCGGACACCACGATGCAGCCGTCCGGGGCGTCCTCCGCCGAGCGCCGGACTGCATCGTCGTAATCGCCGTCGACCACGGTGACCGCCGCGTCCTCCGATTCGATGGCCTCGATTCGCGCGGCGATCATCGTAGCCAGCACGTACACGCGCGCCGTCAGGCCGAGAAGGCGGGCCATACGGGCGACGGCGAGCCCGTGGTTACCGTCGGTGGCCGCCGCCAGCGTCATCGGCGCCAGCGTGCTCACCCAGCGACGGAGCTCGTCGATGTCGCTCCACGACGGCTCGGCACCCAGCCGGTCGCACAGCGCGCAGTAGACCGCGTAGGAGGCGCCGAGGATCTTGAACGACTGCAAACCCAGCCGCGAGCTTTCGTCCTTCACCCACAGCCAGCCAACTCCGAGACGCTCGGCGAGCGACGGGACCTCCAACAGCGGCGTGCGAGCGTAACCCGGGAGCCGCCGATGCAGCCGCAGCGGACCCCGGTCGACGGCGATGCCCTCGATGACAGGAACTGAGCGGCGATTGATCAGCAGCCGAAGTAACCCGTGGTCGCAACGGTCTGTTCCTCCACGGTGAACGGCGACACCACCTTCGGCAGCCGACTCCCCATGCCCAGCCCCTTGTCCCTGATCCAGTTCGACTGGACCAGGTTGAGCGCGCCGCCCGCCCCGGCGAACGCGATCGCGCCGAGCAGCGTCGCCGCCGGGATCGCAAGCCCTTGCCGATCGCCAGCCAGCCGTCCGGCCCGAGCAGCACCAGCGCGGCGTAGATCAGGAATAGCACGATCAAGCCGACCAGAAAGAACTGGATCTTCTCACCGCCGTCCCCTCGCGTTTCCGGACGGGAGCCGGTTGCCGCCAGCTCCGCAGCGGTTGCACCATCGAAGGCGGAGCCGCCACGTGGGAGGCGCGATGCGCAACGGGGACGCCAACAGCCAGGTGCCGGACCGGTTCGGCCGGTGGTTGCGGGACTTGCGGATCTCTGTCACAGATCGGTGCAACTTCCGCTGCCGGTACTGCATGCCCCGGGAGGTCTTCGGGGCGGACCACCTGTTCCTGGACCGTTCGGAGCTGCTCACCTTCGAGGAGATCACCAGGCTGGCGCGCGTCTTCGCCCGCCAGGGCGTGCACAAGATCCGGCTGACCGGCGGGGAACCGCTGCTGCGTCGGCAACTCGACCAGCTCGTCGGAATGTTGGCGGAGGTCGACGGCATCGACGACATCGCGCTGACCACGAACGGTTCGTTGCTGGCGGCGCAGGCACGAGGCCTGCGCGATGCGGGCCTGTCCAGGGTGACGGTAAGCCTAGATTCGCTGGACGCGGAGCGGTTCGCGCGGATCAGCGACACCCGGGTGCCGCTTTCCCAGGTACTGCGCGGCATCGCCGCCGCCGAGGAGGCGGGTCTGGCCCCGATCAAGATCAACACCGTGGTCAAGCGCGGTATGAACGACGGCTCTGACGTCCTCGAGTTGGCTGGGTTCGGCCGCGAGCACGGTTACTTCGTGCGGTTCATCGAATACATGGATGTGGGCACCACCAACGGCTGGCGGATGACCGACGTCGTACCCGCCCGCGAGATCGTCGACCGTCTACACGTCGCGTGGCCCCTCGAGCCCGCGGACCCCGACTACACCGGCGAAGTGGCCCGGCGCTACCGCTACCTCGACGGCGGCGAGGTCGGCATCATCGCCTCGGTGACCGAGCCGTTCTGCCGCACCTGCACCCGGGCCCGCCTGTCCGCGCAGGGCGAGCTGTTCACCTGCCTCTTCGCGTCCAGCGGCCACGATCTGCGCGCGTTGCTGCGCGGCGGGACCGACGACGCCGAACTGGAAAGCCACATTCAGACGCTCTGGGGACGACGCACCGACAGGTACTCCGAACTTCGCACGACCGAAAGCACCCGCGCCCGCAAGGTCGAGATGTCCTACATCGGCGGCTGATTTCCCTTACTCTGCACCAGCGTGCGGCGGTTGGCAGTCGCAGTGAAGACCTGCTCCCGGCTGAGCGCATCCTTCCGGTTTCGCCGGTCGGGTGCGGGGGCGTTTTCTGTTCGGCGCCTGGGCCTGCTGCACGATGCGGGTGGTCTGGTTACCTGGGTTTAACGCCCACTCCCTTGACGTCACCTTCGGTCGCTCGCGAAACTCTCCGTGCATGCCCGCTGACCTGCTGTAACAGGGGCGGTGTGTGGGCCTGGTGAGACGTCGGGGGTCTTGCCGGGATTCGGGGAAGGGACGCGGGTGACCGTCGGGGGTCACCCGCCCCATTACGCAAGGGGGCTTGCGTGCACCAAGAAGACCAGAGTTGCCACGGATCAGCGAGGCGAAGCACCCCTGTCTGGGTCTCCCGCCGCCGGGCACACACCGTAGGAGCCCTACGGCGCTCGATCGACCTGGAGAAGCGCGCTGCTTCGCGTCAATTTGAACCGGCGCAATCCACCGAGGCTGCAATCCCCCTCCCTCGCATTGATGATGACGCGTCCCGGTGACCGGGGCGGAGGCGTGTTCGTCGTTGGTGATCGGCCCGCGACCGCCGGGGCTCGTGACGTTGTGCCCTGCCACGCAGGCGAAGGGTGTTTCAGGATCAGCCGTGCCGGCAACCGGCGCTGGCTTGCCCGGGGCGGAAGGGCTCGCCACACCCGTCCTGGGCCGGCTCGGAGCCGGTCCGCACCGGCGGGCCACGATTCTCGCCACGCTGGCGATCGTCGTCGTCGGCAGCGCGCTCACCGTGCTGCCGCTGCCGTTCGCCTGGCTGCTCGTGGGCAGAGCAGCCCAAGGCGTCGGACTCGGTCTCACGGCGCTGATGATGGGCGTGGCCCGCGACCATCTTCCCGAGGAGCGCAGCGCGGCCACGATCGCCCTGATCTCAGTGGTCTCCATCATCGGAGCCGGCGTCGGCTAGCCGCTGGCCGCGCTGCTCGCCGAGTTCGGCGGACTGCGGGCCGCCTACGGCCTCGGCCTGCTCGTCACCGCCATCGCCTTCGTGACCGCGTGGCGCTCCATGCCCGCAGCTCCCGAAGGCCGCTCCGCCCACGTGAACGTGGCCGGTGCGCTCGTCCTGGCGGGTGGACTGTTCCTCGTCCTGTTCCTGGCCGGCGAGAGGAGCCTGTGGAGCCGACACCTCGCCGTGGCGGTGACCCTTGCTGTCGCCGCCGTACTCCTGCTCTGCGTCTGGACCGTTTCCGAACTGCGAACCAAGACGCCCCTGGTCGACGTCCGGGCGGTACGGCGCCCGGCGGTCGCCGGGGCGAACCTCGCCATGTTCGTCGGCGGGAGCGGCATGTACCTCCTGCTCACGCTCGTCACCCGCTACGCGCAGACGCCGCACGGCGCCGGCTACGGCTTCGGACTGACCACCTTCGTGGCGGGGCTGGTCCTCATTGACGATGACCAGCCTCGCCCTCGCCCACCGACGCTCACCCGAGACCAATCCGATCACAGCCCCATCCGGTTGATCGACGTCGTCCCCGTCGGCTCGCTGACCCACAGCGCGCCGGTGATGGATCTGAGTATGTTTCTGATGATCAATTCCGAACACAGGAGGAACCGTGGCCAAGGGCTACTGGGTCAGCGTCTACCCCACCATCACAGACCCTGAGGGGCTTGATGTCTACAACGAACTGGCCGGTCTGGCCGTCAAGGCCGCAGGCGGGCGGGTGCTCGCCAGCATCGGCAGCCGGGTCGTCGCACACGAAGCCGGAATCGCCGAGCGCGTTGTCCTGATCGAGTTCGACAGCTTCGAACAGGCGGTCACCGCATACGAGAGTGCGGCCTACCAGCAGGCGCTGGCCGAACTCCCCGACGGCTTCGAGCGCGACTTCCGCATCATCGAAGGCCTCGACTGACGATCGAGGCTGCGTCGGCGACGAACACGATGCCGGCTGCGGGGATCACCCCGGCTCGTCCGCGCGCCGCACCGTCGCGAACAGCGCCAGGCCAGTGGCATCGGCAGTGATGTCCAGTCCGGCGACGGTTCCCGGCGGCGCGGCGGCACGGACGTCGGCCTCGATGTCGGCGGGGGTGCGTTCGACGAGGTTCCAGCGGCCGATGTGGGTCATCAGGGCGGCGTAGGGGTTCGGGGTCGCGATGTTGGAGAAGTAGAACGCGCCTCCGGGGCGGCACAGGCGGGACAGGGTGGTGCGGATCAGGGCTCGGGCGAAGCGTTCTTCTCGCCCCTCCGTCCCCAGATGCACCCGCAACAGCACCGGGTGCCGTTCAGCCGGCTCGCTCCGCTGGAACCGACAGCAGTCGCGTGACCACGGCCACCGCCGGCACGACCACTGCCGGGAGCACACATCACACCAAGCCTGGCCGGGACCGGCCGGGTCCCCCCTAGTACGAGGCTGGCCTCGGGACATCGCAGGCGCTCACCGCCGGAATCGGCCGCACCAGGCAGGTCATGGCCCGCAACCGTGACCTTCCGAGCCGACTGGCAGCGATGCACCCCCAGTACCGGATGCCGCACGCTCAACCAGTGAAGAGGCGGAGCTGCCGACCTTGCTGGCGGACCGGCCCCCTCCTCGGTTGCTTAACCGGCTCAGTCGGTCGGCGGCGTGGAGCGAGCGGCGGCTTCTGTAATCGCGGCGCGCATCTGCTGATCCCGGCCAGCCACATCGCTGGCTTCTCCCCATCGCCTGGCGAGGGGAACTCGTGCCGCAGGGTCCAGGAGTCGATATCGGTGAACCCGGTACCGCGCCACACCTGGGTGGTGACCTTGGCCAGCCGCTTGGTGGACCAGAACGTCGGAGCGTTCTGCTCCTCTCGGCACGCCGTGCCGGCGCACTCCATGCCCCATGGCACGTCCGGCCAGTTCTCCGGTTTGTCACGGGTGCAGGTTGAGCCCGGGACGCACCGGTCCGCGACGTCGAAGAGGACCCGTGCCGCGGGTTCGGCCGCGTGCTGGGTGTGCAGGCCAGGCCGTAGTCGACGCGGGACAGCCACCCGTCGCGGACGTAGTCGACGGCTCTGCTGTTGTTGTTCGACCCGTAGCGGTTGGTCACCGTGTCGTAGGCGTAGTGGATGACGTTGCCGTGCGGATCCACCACCTTGTCCAGGTTCCAGCGGTAACCCTGGGTGCATGACGAGGCGGCGAAATCGCCGGCGTGGCAGGGCTCGCCTGCGTCGTCGCCGAATACCGGGACCGTCCAGGTGGACTTGGATTCCGGTCGCGAGCCGTAGAAGTACTGCCCGCCGTCGACATCGGTGACTTTCCAGTGCTCACCGTTGTCGTCACCGTTGGCGGCGCCGGTCAGCCGCTCGATCCGCGAGCCGTCATCGCTTTCCGGGCGCCAGACCCCGGTCCTGTCGTCCTTGATCAGCGCCGACCCGGACCCACCGTAGGAGAGGGTCGCGTTGTCGCTACGCCAGCACAGGTCAGCGGGCTCTTCCGCCCCGTCACCAGGCAGATCATCGCGGCAGCTGCCGTAGCTGCGCTCGATGAAACCCGGCCACAAACTCCACCCATCCCCCACCCACGATGCCTGGGTGTTGGTGGCACTGGTCAACCCGTCCAACGACCCCGGGGAAAACGACAGCGCCAACTCCGGCTGCAACGACCCCGGTACCGGCGGCACGCGCAACGGGTAGTCCCAGGTGAAATCCCCGGTATGCGCCGAGACATCCCAAGTGGCTGAAGGTCGCAGAGACGTCGCCTCGTACTTTCCCACCCCTGGCTTACCCTCACCCGCTCCCGCGGGCTGATCGCCTTTCAGCGCGTCCCTGGCCGCCTCGTCCTGCGGACGCGGTTGCATTGTCTGCTCCGTCACCGGAACCGACGAGGTTTTCGGCAACGGCACCGATGGGCCACCGGCCGCCTCCACGACCTGCACAGGCACGCCCGTACTGACCAGCAAACTGGTGATGAACACCAGTACCGCACCTGTCGTGAACGGTCTGCGAACGGCCCGCGCCGCCCGCGTTCGGGCAGTACGTCGGATCCGGGATGAACGCACGCTGTCCTCCAGAGAAAAGCTCATGCAGAAAAACCAGCGAGAACGAAGACGAAAAGCGGTCAGCTCGGGCCGTAGGAGTCGTAGAGAGACCGGATCCGGTCACTGCTCAGCCGACCGGTGTACAGATGGACGTCATCGACCTTGCCGGACCAGAACTCCCCAGACGTGCCCGCTTGCATTCCACGGCCGATCTGTGTGTCTCCGGCGGCATGCCACGGGTTCTTCAGGCTCCCGTCGGCAACGCGTTCACCGTTGACGTACAACCACACTTTTCCGGTCACCGCGTCGTAAACCCCCACCAGATGCGTCCACGCATCCAGCTCGGAATCAAGAGTGGAAAGCGCGGCATGGGTGACGGGCCCTGTGCCGGTGTCCGACTCCGGCAGCTCGAAGACCCATTTCCCATGGTCTGCATGCCGTCCATGCTAACCGCCGTGACCTGGCCATCGTCCTTTCTGGACAGATAGACCCAGGCGGTGTCCACTGCATTCGGCGTGCCGATGTGGTCGTCCGCGCCGTCGAGCTGAACTGCTTTGTCCGAAGGGTTCGGCAGTTCCGACTGACCGCCGATCCACATCGGAGTCCCGTGCACCGTGCCATCCAGGCCTCGTCCGGAGGAATCGAGCGCGTCGCCATCGAGCTTCCACTCGCCAACGGTGACGTCGTCCTGGCTGACGATGCCGCGGATCTCCTGGTCCGACAGCGCGCGGCTGTAGGTGCGCACCTCATCAATCGCGCCAGGCCAGTGATAGCCCCAGATGCCGTCGTTGCTCTTCGCGCGGCCGAGGGCGAACTGGCCGTCGGTGGTGTGCCACGGCGAGGTGAACCGCTCACGCGCCTCCAGCTCACCATTGACGTACAGGCGAATCTCTCCAACCCGCACGTCGTACACCCCGACCAAGTGTGTCCACACACCCATCTGTGGGACAGCCGACGACGGCACCAAGATCGCCTCCAGCGGATCCTGACCGTCCGGGCCGCGCATCACCCAGCCCCACCGGTCTTGGGCACTCCCGAGGTAGCCGAGCGCGAACGCAGCGTGCTGCACGCTGTTCTGGCTGGCCACCGCTGCAACGTCAGGGGTCTTGGCCGACAACCTCACCCACGCGGCAACTGAAATCGCTCCATCGCTACGCACCACCGGCTCCGCGGTCGTCGCGTAGTCATCGACACCGTCGAACTCCATCGCATGTCCGATCGCGCCCTCCCCGGTGTAGGTACCACCGTGCAAAGTCAGCGGCTGACCACCGGGCACGGTGTTGGCGACCGTCAAGCCGTCCCCGGGCGTATCGAACTTCCACTGGCCCGTGCGGACGTTGTCCAGACTGACCAGCGACTGGATGTCCGAAGCCGACAGCACCCGGTCGTAGACCCGGGCCTCGTCCAATGCGCCCGTCCAGTAGTCGGTCAACACCCCGTTCCACTTCGCGCGCCCGATCACCACGTCACCAGGCGTGCGCACCAGGCCCCAGTACTTCGTGGACGCCGCCAACACACCGTCCACGTACAACCGGATCTCGCCAGCGGCCATGTCATAGACCCCGGCCAGGTGCGTCCATTGCCCTGGTTGGGTTGCAGTCTGCGACGTGGCGAAGGCTTTGTAGGTACCGCTATCGATCTCGTCAGCACCGGCCAGTACGAAATACCATCGCCCGTCCGATCGCATCTGCAGCATGAAACCGCTCACCACGGAGGCATCCTGGGAAACCGCCGTCCGCGGAACTGCCCCGATGGAATCTGGGCGCACCCACGCCGACACCGAGAAACTCGCGTCCGTGGCCAGCGCGTTCCGCGCGGTCACATGGTCATCGATCCCGTCGAACTGACCAGCAGAACCCACAGCACCCGGTGTCCAGGTAACTCCGCCATGCGTTGTGCCGTGTCGGTCTCCGAGGTAGGCGGTGTCCGTCGCGTCGCCTTCCAGCTCCCAGTGCGCCAGCGCCCCGTTGCCCGCGCGAACGTAGAAGTGGTGCACCGTCATCGGACTGCGGTTACCGGCACGGTCGACGCTCTGCACGTACAGATCGACCGGCCCGTCGCGCGGCGGCGTCAAGGTGACCGCAGCACCGCCACCGAGCTTGTCGGCGTCGACTCCCGTTGTCGGTGGATCCTGGAATCCGTAGACATAGTGGTCCACGTCCGCCGCACCGGCAGCGCTGAAGGTGAACCTTCCTGGCACGTCGCTCCCTCCGTGCCATCCTTCGTCCGCCGGGTACAGCGCCGACGCGACGGCCGGCGCGGCCTCCGGAGCGACGCGGTCAACAACGAATCCAGGTCCGTTGGCGGTCGGCCCGTCCAAAGTCCAAGCAGAACAGGTCGAGATTGCTTGCCTGGTCGCTGTCGGGGTCACGGCTTCCGCCCCCCATGCGCACGGCAACCGGTGATGCAGCTACCGGACGTCCGACTTACTCCCGCATCACTTTCCTCGGAGGATGCGGTCAGGACCTCTTCCTGCGGCGAAGCATCAGCGTGGGGCGGAACGGGATGGCACGGTCGGCCGACCACGGGGTGGACGGGGCTCGGCACAGCCATGCCAGTCGCAGCAGCACGGCGTCGTAGTTGACACGCCAACCGGCGAAATCGCGCCAGGTCTGGTCCCGGTCGGGCCGCAACGGCGCGCCGGCGTCGATCAGCCGCCGGCACACCGCGTCATATTCCGCCCGGTCGATGGAAATCGGGTCGTCCGGGCTGGGATCGGGGTCGTAGGACATGTCGAAGAAGTCCCCGATGCGTCGCAACGCCAAGTATCCGGAACGTATGCACAGTTCAGCGGTCGGCTGACGTGGAACGTCTACCGTGGACACGAAGAGCGCCGCGGCGTCCAGGACCGCACCGGCCGCGGTGACCCACGAACGATCCGGCTGGGGCGAACGGAAGTACACCAGACTCGGGGACGAGGTATGCGTCTCCTCGATGTCGGCGAACCAGCGAGCCCAGTCCCGCCAGAACCATTCGAGATCCTCCAAGTCGCCGATGCGGGCCAACCGCTCCAATAGCGTGGCGGCCCAGCCCGGCGTGCCCGCCTGGGTCTCCAAGCTGGTCACCATCACTTCACGCCGCGAGAACGAGTTGTAGATCGACGGCAGGTACGAGATGAGCAGTGCCAGCAGTCCCAGTCCCAACGCAGCTTCGGAGAACACCAGCACTGCAGCCGGCGCATCCACCGGCGCGCTGAAGCCCAGCGTCAACAGCGCCGATCCGCTCTCGAAGAACGCGGCCCGCCAGCCCCGAACACCCACCGCCCAGAACATCGCGGTGTACCCGACGAGGACAAGAACCAGCCACACCGCGGGCAGCGCCATCAGCGCCAACGGCGCATACAGCGCCCGCACCCGGTCCTGCCTGCGGTAATCGCCGCCGCCGGCGAGCACGGAAACCACCGCGCCCGCGCCCAGGAACACCCAGCGCGTGATCCGAACCGGCGCGGCGCGCGGCACCACTACCGTCTTCACCGCCGACAACAGAGTCACGACCACACAGACGGCGCCCGCCAGAGCCACGAGCACAGCGACGACAACCTCCACGCGCCACACCCCTACGGCCGAAAACGTCCTCGGCACCCTCAACAGCCTGTGCCCCAGGGCATTCCGTCTCGAGAGCCATCTAGACCAGAGCCGCGCTTTCAGCGTGCTTTTGCGGCCAGGTCGCAGAAGATTCAGATGTCCGTCGGCGGCAGAATGGGCAACAGCTTGTCGAGGGTGATGGGGAAATCGCGCACGCGTGCCCCGGTGGCGTTGAACACCGCGTTTGCCACCGCTGCACCGGCTCCGCAGATCCCCAGCTCCCCGAGGCCCTTTGCGCCGAGGACGTTGGCCTTGTCGTCGAACCCGTCGAGCACGACGGCGTCGATCTCGGGGACGTCGGCGTGGACGGGCACCAGGTAGTGCGCGAGATCCCGGGTGACGAAGGCGCCGGACCCCGGGTCGACGACGCCCAGTTCCTCCAAAGCTGCTCCCACTCCCCAGATCATGCCGCCAACCAGCTGTGAGCGCGCTGTCTTGGCGTTGAGGACACGCCCCACGGAGAACACGCCCAGCATCCGCCGGAGACGGATTTCGGCGGTGTCGACGTCGACGCGGACTTCAGCGAAGTGCGCCCCACATGTGTGGATCGAGTAGCTGGCGTAGTTCGGATCCTCCATCATCCAAACGGTCGAGCCTTCCGCTTCCACACCGTCGGGCTGGATGCGCGCGACAAGCTCGCTCAGCGCCTCGGACCGGTGACCGATGTGCACGTCGCCACCGGAGAACTGCGCGCCTGCCGGATCCAGGCCGTGCAGCGGGGAGCTCGCGTCGCTGGTAGCCGCGATCAGCAGCTTCTCGCGAAGGGCCTCGACCGCGCGGTGCACGGCGGTGCTCGAATTGGCGGCGCCCCACGAGCCGCCGGAACCCACGCTCGCCGGGAACTCGGAACGCCCGAGCTCCACGCGTACGCGCTCGAGTGGCAGCCCGAGCTCGTCGGCCGCGACCTGGCTGAGGATCGTGTAGGTACCGGTGCCGATGTCGGTCATGTCCGACTGAACGACCGCGGTCCCATCCACGTTCAGTCGGACGCGTGCCGTAGCCGGTCCCTGGAAATGCCCGCGAATTGCGGCGGACACGCCGTAGCCGACCAGCCATCGCCCCTCCTGCAGGCTTGCCGGCTTTTCCGGTCGGCGCTCCCAGCCGAACCTGCGGGCCCCGTCGCGCAGGCAGTCGACCAGGTGCCGGTCGCTGAACGGCACGCCACGCTCCGGGTCGCGCTCGGGCTCGTTGCGGATCCGCAGCTCGACCGGATCCATCCCGACCGCGTCGGCCAGCTCGTCCATCGCCGACTCGACCGCCAGCAGGCCTGGCGCCTCGCCCGGTGCGCGGACGTCTTCTCCCCGCGGCAGATCCAGCGGCACCAGCCGGGTGCGTGTCAACCGGTGGGGCGCGGCGTAGAGGCTGCGAGTCGTGGTGGCGGTCGGCTCGGCGTACTCGATTTGCCGGTTTGTGTGCATCGTGACTTCGTGGCCGAGCGCGACCAGCCGCCCGTCCGGATCAGCGCCAAGGCGAACCCGCTGGCTCGATGTGGGGCGCAAGCCGGTGAGGTGGAAGGTCTGCTGCCGGGTCTGCGCGACCTTGACCGGCTGACGCAACGCGCGGGCGGCGAAGGCCGCGAGCATCGCTTCGGCATGAACGCGCAGCTTGGAGCCGAAACCGCCGCCGACGTACGGGGTGACGATGTGGATCCGTTCTCTGGCGGCCTGGAGCGTGGCGGCGATCGAGGCACGAGCCGCATCGACGATCTGAGTGGCGACGTAGACGGTCAGATCGTCGCCATCCGGTACCGCGAGGCATGCGGGCGGTTCCATCGCCTGCGAGAGCTCGTACGGTGTCGTGTAACGCTGGTCGACTTTGATCGCGGCGGCGTCGAACCCGGCCTCGAAGTCGCCTATCGCGGTATCGGGACGCAGACCCGCGATGAGCTGTTCCGGAGCGTATTCCTGATCCTGGTGAGCGGTGAAGTCGTAATGTCCCGGCTCCGCTGCGTATTCAACGTCGACGAGGTGGGCCGCCGCGCGTGCCTGCTCGAAGGTTGTGGCGACGACGAGTGCCACGGGCTCGCCGTAGTGGTGGATGTCGGGACTGCTCAGCGTCGGGAGAGCGCGCCAGTACTCGAAGGGAATGGATTCATCGCGGGCACCTTGCGGCGGGGCATCGAGATGGGTCATCACCCTGTGCACTCCGGGCGCGCGCTCAGCCCGGGAGGTGTCGATCCGCGTGACGCGGCCCTTGCCGATCGTCGCGCCGACGATGAACCCGTAGAGCGGTTGGCCGGCGTCCCACTGCTCGTACGCGTAGGGGGCTCGGCCCCCTACCTTCAACGGACCGTCGACGCGGTTGGGGGATCGCCCGATCATCACGGCCTCCTCAACTCGGCTCAGCAGCTCGCGCCAGCGTGCTGCAGAGCGTGCGTTTGGCAAGCTCGATCTTGAAGTCGTTGTCGCCCTGCCCCGCGGCTCCCCGCATGGCCGCCTCGGCGGCGACGCGATACGTGGACATGGTGGCGGGTTTGCCCAGCAGCGCGGCCTCCGCCTCGACGGAGCGCCAGGGCTTGTGCGCTACGGCGCCGAACACGACCCGAGCTGCACTGATCGTTCCCCCTTCAGTCGAGACGATGACCGCCACGGAGACCAGTGCGAACTCATAGGAGGCGCGGTCGCGCACCTTGCGATAGAGCTGCCGGCCCTGCGGGGGCGGGGGCAGGACCACTGCGGTGATCATCTCGCCCGGCCGCAGGACGGTCTCGATGTGCGGCGTATCGCCCGGTAGGAGGTGGAAGTCGGTGGTGGTGACGCGGCGTGCAGACCCCTCGGCGCCGAACAGCTCGATCCGCGCCTCCAACGCCGCCATCGCGACGGCCATATCGGAAGGGTGAGTAGCGATGCAGGCGTCGCTGGCGCCGAGGATCGCATGTATGCGGTTGTACCCGCCGATCGCCGAGCAGCCGGAACCGGGATCCCGCTTGTTGCACCCTGCCGCCGTGTCGTAGAAGTACGGGCATCGAGTGCGCTGCAGGATGTTGCCGCCGACGGACGCCTTGTTGCGCAACTGCCCCGAAGCACCAGCGACCAGTGCCTGGCACAGGACCGGGTACCGGTCGCGCACCCGGGTGTCGGCGGCGACGTCGGAATTCGACGCCTGGGCGCCGATGCGCAATCCGCCGTCAGGCAACTCCTCGATGTCCTTCAAGGGCAGACGGCTGATGTCCACCAGGTGGCTCGGGTGTTCGACGTCGAGCTTCATCAGATCGAGCAGGTTCGTGCCGCCGCTGATGAACTTCGCGCCGGGCCGGGACGCTGCGGCGACCGCGGCCCGCGCGTCCGTCGCTCGCTCGTAGGTGAAAGGCCTCATTCCAGGCCTCCTTCAGCGACATCGCGGATAGCGGCCACGATGTTCGGATAGGCGGCGCACCGGCAGATGTTGCCGCTCATCCGCTCGCGGATCTCCTCGTCAGTCAACGCGATCTGCGGGGACGTCACGTCATCGGTGACGTGGCTGGGCCAACCCGCCCTCACCTCGGTGAGCATGCCGACAGCCGAACAGATCTGGCCCGGCGTGCAATAGCCGCATTGGAAGCCGTCGCGCTCGACGAAGGCGGCTTGCACGGGGTGCAGGGCTTCGGGCGAGCCCAGACCTTCGATCGTCACGATCTCGTCGCCTTCGTGCATGACGGCGAGTGTCAGGCAGGAGTTGATGCGCAGACCGTTGACCAGCACCGTACAAGCCCCGCACTGCCCGTGGTCACAACCCTTCTTCGTCCCGGCCAAGCGCAGATGTTCGCGCAGCGCGTCGAGCAGCGACGTACGCGGATCCACCTCAAGGCGCTGCGCACGGCCGTTGACGTCCAACGTGATCGTCGAGAGCGGGGATGCCTCGTGTTGTCCTCGCTCCACAGCGGTCGATGTAACGCCGACCGAGCCGGACGACGACCGGTGGACGTCGGTACCTGACTCACCCATCACAGCCCTCCCTCTCGCGCCTGAACGTCTTCGAGGACATGCTCACTCGGGCTACCCGTCGCCAGAATCGCCTGAACTTGTCCGCAGCGGCCGGACGACGGGCCGGCGCTGGGCTCTTCGCCTGCAGCACACAGGCTGGAGGCGGTGTCAGCGGCCGAGACAGGGACTAGAGTCCGTTGGGGCCGGCGTTCGTGATCGTCAGCCCTGCCACAGGTTTACGGGTCCGCAACTACCTCGCCCCCGCATTGCGGCCAACTCACCATGACGCCCCGGGAAGTCGGTGGGAGGCGGTCTGGTCATTTCAGGAAGGCGAGTAGCCGGTTCAGCACGTCGCTGGGTTGTTCCTCGGCGATCCAGTGGCCGGAATCGGCGATGACCGCGCTGGTGACGTCGGAGGCGACGCGGTGTGCGTGTTCTCCGACCAGTTCGCCGAGCAGGTACTGCCCGCCCAGGGCGAGCACTGGCATCTGCAAGGGACCGTGCTGGCGGTAGCGGTCGACGTCGGCGATGTCGGTGGGGAAGGCTCGGAAGTATTCGAAACTGGCGCGCAACCGTGCCGGGTCACGTAGTGGCTGGGCGTAGACCTCGACGTCTTGGGAGGAGATCGATTCGGGGTGGTGGGCGATCAGGTCCATGAAGTTGCGGACCCAGGGGGTTTCCTTTCCACTGATCACCGACTCGGGTAATCCGTTGGTTACCGAGAAGAACCCGAAGTTCCACAACCCCGGCCCCTGTGCGGTGAGTGCGGGCGAGCCGTACATGAAATCCGCCATCGGCAGCGGCGCTTCACTGAGCACCAGCCGGGAGACGCTCTGCGGATACTGGGCGGCGTAGGCGTAGGCCACCATGGTGCCGATGTCGTGGCCGACCAGGCGGACGTCCTCGGCTAAACCGAGATGCTCCAGAACGCCGTGTACATCGGCCGCCAGAGTGGTCTTGTCATAGCCCTGCGCGGGGGCCTGGGACTGGCCCGCCCCACGTAGATCCAGCGCGACGACCGTGAAGTGCTCGGCCAGCCCAGGTGCGATAGCGCGCCACTCGTACCAGTTCTGCGGGTAGCCGTGCAGCAGCATCACCACCGGGCCCGAACCCCCACGCACGTAGTGCAACCGCAGCCCACGGATCGTGGCGAATTCCGATGTGAAACCGATCGGCGCACCGGCCTGGGTCATCACGAACACCCCCGCAGCTGAGCCGCGATGCGGCCCGTGGCCGCGAACGGTCGTAGAGCCAGACTCCCACCCCGCCCCGACCGACACCCGGGTCTTTCGTTCTTTGCTGGTCACCGCACGGCACGAAGCCAGCGCAACCGTTGCTCGTGCGCGGGTTCAGCAACGGAGACCCGAGAATCCCGCTCTTGTTACCAACTGCCCGATGTTCGAACGGGCCGCGATGGGTGACCCAATACCCTGGAGAGCCGGGCCAGCCTGGTGGAGCGTGGAGTGGTGTCGAGACCTCCGGACGTGCGCGGGAAGCGACGAGTTGGAGCTGGCAGCGCTGCCTCCGCGCCGTCCCACAAACGTTGAAGGAAGACACCGGATGGGCGCCATCACCACCTCCGACGGCGTGGAGATCTACTACAAGGACTGGGGATCGGGGCAGCCGATCGTCTTCAGCCACGGCTGGCCGCTCTCGGCTGACGACTGGGACGGTCAGATGTTCTTCTTCCTCCAACACGGCTTTCGGGTCATCGCCCACGACCGGCGTGGCCACGGCCGATCCAGCCAGCCGGGCGACGGCCACGACATGGACCACTACGCCGACGACTTGGCGGCGCTGACCGCGCAGCTGAATCTCACGGGCGCCATTCACGTCGGGCACTCCACCGGCGGCGGCGAAGTGGTCCGCTACCTGGCCCGGCACGGCGAAAGCCGGGTGGCCAAGGCCGCGATCATCAGCGCGGTACCGCCGCTGATGGTCCAGACCGAGAGCAATCCGGGCGGCCTCCCCAAGGAAGTCTTCGACGGGTTCCAGGCGCAACTCGCGGCCAATCGCGCCCGCTTCTACCGCGAGCTGGCCGAGGGGCCCTTCTACGGCTTCAACCGGCCAGGCGCCGAATCCTCCGAGGCGATCATCCAGAACTGGTGGCGCCAAGGGATGATGGGCGACGCGAAGGCGCACTACGACGGCATCGTCGCCTTCTCGCAGACCGACTTCACCGAAGACCTGAAGAAGATCACCTTGCAGGTCCTGGTGATGCACGGCGACGACGACCAGATCGTGCCCTACTCGGACTCCGCACCCCGGTCCGCGAAGCTGCTGAAGAACGCGACGCTGCAGACCTACCCGGGCTTCCCGCACGGCATGCCCACCACACAAGCGGAGACGATCAACGCCGACCTCCTGGAATTCCTCAACGCATGACCACGAAAGCCGCTCATCCTTCATCGTCCCAACCCTGGGACTCACGGAACCGGATGCGCAGGTTGTCGAACAAGCTGAGCGCGACATGGGGGCACGCTCGTGAGCTGGAGCCTGTATCAGCTTCGCCATCTGGAGGTCCGTTCTGGCCTTAGCCGCATGAGCGGTCTTGGGGGCGAGCGGACCCTCCGCACCTAGTTCCTCAGGGAGGCCTTTTCATGTCGGACATCGAGTCGACGACCGCCGGGCAGACGCCACGATCGAACGCGTGGCAGTCGGCGATCACAGTGGTGCAGGAGGCGGAGCCTCCCTTCATCCCGGCGGGTGCGCACGCGATGACCGTCGTCGTCGAGTTCCCACCAGGCGACCCCGGCACGCCTCCGCATCGGCACCCCGGACCGGCCTTCGGCTACGTGCTGGACGGCGAGATGGTGTTCGAGCTCGAAGGTCAGCCGCCCCGTGTCCTCCAGGCCCGCGAGGCGTTCTGGGAGCCGGGCGGCGACGTCATCCACTACCAGGACGGCAACAACCGCGACGACATCCCGGTGCGCTACACCGTCACCATGCTCTGCGAACCGGGCAAACCCATGCTCACCCTTGTGGACGAGGAAGAGCTAGTCCGGCGTGAGAATCGCCGGGCCCCGCGCGCAGACTGACCGCGAGCTCAGCCGCACCGCACCCGTCGTACTCAAGCTCGGACATGTCACCTCCGAGAACAAGGAAGGTCAAGGAGTATGAAGATCGCTGTCCTCGGTGGGACCGGGCTCATCGGATCGCAGGTGGTCAAGATCCTGAACGCGAGCGGGCACCAGGCGGTGCCGCACTCGCCGTCCACCGGTCTGGACCTGCTCACCGGGCAAAACCTGCCCGAAGCGCTGGCCGAGTCCGACGTCGTCGTCAACCTGACGAACTCGCCGACCTTCGACGAAGCCTCGCTCGAGTTCTTCCAGAAAACCATGGACAACCTGCTGGCGGCAGCCAAGGCCGCCGGTGTCGGCCACGCGGTCATCCTCTCGATCGTGGGCGCCGACCAGGTGCCGGACCTGGCCTACTACCGCGCCAAGGTGCTGCAGGAGGACATCCTCAAGGCCGGCCCCGTGCCGTACTCGATCGTCCGCGCCACGCAGTTCTTCGAGTTCATCGACGCAACACTGGCCTGGACCGCCGACGAGAAAACCGTCCGCCTGCCCGCCACCCGCATCCAGCCCATGGCCGCAGCCGAAGTCGCGCAGGCCGTGGCCGACGTCGCCGTGAGCACGCCACTGCAGGGCACCCGCAACATCGCCGGACCCGAAGTCTTCACGCTCGACGAACTGGGCAAGATCACCCTCGCCGCCCGCGGCGACCACCGCACCGTCATCACCGACAACAGCGCCGGCCTATTCGCCGCCGCCTCAGGCGACGCCCTCATCGCCAAGGACGACACCATCATCACCAAAACCGCCTATCGAGACTGGCTCGCACGCTGACTCGGCTCAGTGACGACACAGATGCTGCGCACGCTCGCGGAAGCACTCCAGGCAAGCGTGGCCTCGGCCTAGACCCGCCGGAACGGAGCCGACCATTGCCAAACGTGCCTCATCCCATTGCGCGTCACTGAACAGCGAAAACGCTAAATTTTCCCCTGATACCTTTCGTTATCTGGAGGTCGGTTCTGGCCTCGGCCGCATGAGCGATCTTGGTCTCCCGGACGTGTGGCTGATGAGTATCCGGGAGCTCTCAGGCACTGATCGCGCGGTAGACCTGCGCCGTGATCTTTCGTGCAGAGCGGGCGCTGGCCGCCCGCGCGCCGTGTCAGCGGGCGCCGTGGTGTCTGAAGCACCGAGCGGGAGTTGCGCTGGTGGAGCATGTGGTCTGACCGGAAACTGGTCGGCAGGTTCCAGCCTCGGTGAGAGGGAAGGCGCATCAGCAGAAGCATCGGAAGAAGGCGGGTAAATCAATGAGCCAGCAGGAACCGAGTTTCGAACACGACATCCGTCCCCTGTTTCGGTCAGAGGACATCGAGGCGATGTCGGGGCTGTTCGACCTATCTTCCTACCCGGACGTACGCTCCAACGCCGATAAAATCTACGAAAAACTCTCGAACGGCAGTATGCCCTGCGACGAAGCCTGGCCTGCCGAACATGTTCAGCTATTCGAGAGCTGGATCAACACAGGCTATCTGCGCTGAAATCCGCCAGCCCTCATCGCGGGCCGGCGGAAGGTGGGATCAGGCGCCCGTTTCGCGGATGAGGTTTGATGACCTCGTCGTCAGGGTAGGAACCGCCGCCACCTGGAACCGGATCATCGACTGGTAGGGACACCGCCCCCCTGGACGAGTCGATCGCCTCGGAGATCAAGCAACTCTCCGAACACATCGGGTCACGGGTGAGCCGACGGCGCAACGCCCGGGGCGGGCGCCGCGCGTGCGGCGAACCCGCGAACACCCTGGGTATTTATGGGACAACTGGACGGCAAGATCGCCGTGGTGACCGTGGTTAAGCCGAACCGCAGCAACGCCGATCAGATGGGTTGCCGATCGATGAGGCGTAGGGACGCGCTGATGAGAAGTGCCGCTGTTGACGGAGTCGAGCTTTGCTACGACCGAACCGGCCAAGGGCCGAGGGTCATGCTGCTGCACGGTTGGCCGGGCGATCGGGTCGACTATCGCGCGTGACTCGGGATCGCAGATGCGGCGTGGCCGCAGTACGGTCGTCTCATGCCTGCGGACCTCGATTCCGCGAAGCTGCTGTCGGCCGTGGAACAGGGGGCTCGCCATCCACATCGTTGGCGACGCTCCGCTGTCCATCGCGGCGATCAAATGAGCGATCAACACGCGGACCTCGTTAAGCGACCGCGACGCCTTCCGCGAGCAAGGCCAAATCGCAGAACCGGTCATGAAGTCCCAAGACGCACAGGAAGGGGCCCGCGCCTTCGCGGATAACGCCGCCCTCGCTGGCAAGGCCACTGACGCAGGGCGACCGGTGGGAGGACACGGTGACGAGGGATCCCACTGCCGAGCCTGCAAAGGGCGACAAGCAGCCAGCGGGACAGCCGGGACGCCCGCTTGACCCACGCTCGCCCTTCATCACAGGCATGAAAGCGGCCGCTGGCGTGGCAGTCACCTTCGGCGTCGTCCAACTGATCATTACTGCGCGGCAAGTGCTGATCCTCATCGGCCTAGCCTTCTTCCTAGCGACGAGCCTGGAATCAACCGTGTCGTGGTTGGTACGACACAGGCTGCCGAGATGGACCGCGGTGCTAGGCGTGCTGGTCGTTGCTCTGGGCGCCGTCGCCGGATTCCTCGCGGCGGCTATCCCGCCCCTGACCACTCAAGCAGGCCAATTCGCCGTGCAGGTGCCGGGATATCTGAGCAGCCTGCAAGACCCGCGGTCCACGCTCGGGCGACTCAATGCCCAGTTCGAGGTCCAACAGCGCGTGCAGCAGTTGCTCAGCGGACAAAGCGCAACGCTGGCGCAAGGACTGCTCGGGGCCGGACAGCTGCTGGTCGACGCGATCTCCGGATCGGTCGTGGTCACGGTTCTCGTGGTGTACTTCCTGGCGGCGATGCCGCGCATCCAGCGGACGCTGTACCAACTGGTGCCGGCACAGCGGCGGCCCCGCGCCACCCGGATCGGCAACGAAATCTTCGACCAGACCGGCGGGTATCTGCTCGGCAACCTGATCACCTCGCTGATAGCCGGGACGACGGCCTTCATCTGGCTCGTGATCTTCGGCGTGCCGTTCCCGCTGTTACTGACGGTGCTCGTCGCGCTCCTGGACCTGCTGCCAGTAGTCGGCCCCATCACCGCCGGTGCGATCGTCTCGTTGGTCTCCCTGACCGTGTCGTTGCCGGTCGCATTGGCCACCGTGGGCTTCCTCATCGTCTACCGAGTCATCGAGGACTACCTCCTCGTGCCGAAGATCATCGGCCGGGCCGTGCAAGTGCCTGCAGCCGCCACCGTCGTCGCCGTCCTGCTCGGGGCCGCTCTACTGGGATTCATCGGGGCATTGATCGCCATTCCCATAGCCGCAGTAATCAGGCTTCTCCTGCGCGAGTTCGTACAGCCACGCCTGGACAGCGCGTGACAGTCCAGCCCACAACACAGCCACCACTCCGGGTCGGACGCCAGAGGAACGACCAAACTCCCGTGGTCGCCACGCCGGTACGCGCCAGCGAGTCACGCCGTGGATCCAAGCGGCAGGTGGAACGAAGACCTCGGCGCAGTGCCGACTGTCGTGGAGCAGTTTGTCGGCGGACCTCCGTGACAGACGAGGTTCAGCTGCTCTACTGACACACCTCATTGACTACTCAGAGCGACCGGTTCGGTTGCATACCGTGTTAGGGGCAAAAGTCCTCTGCTGGGAACAATTTTGAGTCATACGGTTGCAATTGCATCAACTCGCAGAGCGGTCGGGGCTCTGGTCACCCGATTCGGACCGAAAGATCGTGTGCTCTCGGAAGATGCGGGTGTTGTCTCTCGCGCAACACGATTGAACCGAAGATCCGAAATAAAGTTGCTGAACCCACTGGAACGATGAGGGATCACGATGAAGATCAGCACAATCTTCAGCAACCGCGGCGGCTGGGGTGGCCGTGGCGGCGGCTGGGGCGGCGGCGGCTGGGGTTGGGGCGGCCGTGGCGGCGGTTGGGGCGGCTGGGGCTGGGGCGGCGGCTGGGGCCGCTGGGGTGGTTGGGGTTGGGGTGGCTGGGGCTGCTGATTGCCCCTGGCATTCCACGAAACCTCACCCAACTCACCGCGGCATCTAGCCGATAACTGTCCACCCAACGCGTAGCTCCCGCCTGTACGCAGGCGGGAGCTTTTCCCATCGCTGAAGGGCCCTGGAAGGGCCACAGGCATCGACTGGTCCGAATTTGCCGAAGCGCCACCTTGGTCACCCCGACGCGGCCGGCCTTGGTCAACGTGTCCGCAAGAGCACATACGGCCGGACAGAGGTCGGCAGGGTCGCTTCCTACCTGTCGTCTTGGTCCCGACCGTCTTCGAAGACGAACAGCGGTTTGGCGCCATGTGCGGGTGCTTCGGCGAACGAGATGGCTTCGGTGAAGCGTTCGAGCGGGAACGGCTCGCCTTGAGGGATGCTCAGAGCTTCATCAACGACGAGACTGCGAACCTCGGACAGCGCGCGCAGCGCGTCCGCAGACGAGACAGTGCCGAACCAGCGGTTCAGCCAGAAGCCGCGGACTACTTTGGTCTCGTAGATGACCGAGCGTGCCAGCAGCGGGATCGTCAGCGCAGCCGGGTCAGTCTGCCGATGGGTAGAGAGAGCGCCGTAGACCACGACCTCTCCTCCCGGAGCCAATGCCTGGGATACCTGGGCACCCACATGGCCCGCGACGCAGTCGATGGCCTTGCCCACGCCAGCCGATCCTGCGCTGTCGGCCACACGCTGCAACAGGTCCTCGTCCGCAGTGCAGATGACCTCCTCGCCTCCAAACGCCTTGATCTCCTCAACGGCATCGCGCCGTCGCACGACGTTGATCGTGCGAATACCCAGATGTCTGGCCAGCTGAATGACGAGGCGGCCGACGGTGGAGCCCGCAGCGGTCTGCAACAGCCATTCACCTGGCTGCACCGCGAGTTCGCGAGTCACGAGGAGCAGCGCGGTCAATGGGTTGACGGCGAGTTGACAGGCGCTGGAGTCGCTCAGCTGATCGGGGACCGGCAAGAGCCTTCGCGTATCGGCAACGAGGTATTCCTGCCAAGTGCCGACCACATGCGGTCCGGGTATCGCCGGGACAGCAACGGCCACCACGCGCTCACCGATCTTCAGTCCCTCGGTATCCGGGCCCAGGGCCTCAACACGGCCCACGCATTCCATATGACCCCCGACAGCGGGAAACTCGGGCGAGAAACCGTAGCGGCCTCGCAGCACGTGCAGATCACTGGCGTGGATCGGAGTCGCCTTCACCCGGATCAACGCCTGCCCCGCTTCTGGCGTGGGGATAGGCCGGGATTCCAGCCTCAGCACATCGGCCGGCTCGCCAACCTCTCCGGCTACGAGCGCGCGCATGGATTGTGGCATGAGTGGCCTTTCGTCTCTCCGCACCCGACGAACACGGCGGGCGTTCTGGACAAGAACAACGCCGGTGACGGCATCCTCGTCGGCGACCAGGCTCTGGGCCCTTCCTTCTCAATGAAACCGGCCCGTGCGCAGAGTGTCATCCGCGTCGCGCCCCCTCTGCCTCGTTCGGCCGACTGCACCGAACGTCCATACCTGCAACGATGCACCGCGCCGAGTGCGGTCAGTGGTATTCATCGCCGATCGGGCCCGCCTTGGAGCGCCCCGGGATACGCAGGACCAACGAACCTATTGCACTGCCAATTCGGGAGCGGAGACTGGCAGGGCCCCTGGTGGAAGCCGAGCCGGTGTTTCCAGTCGCCGACAATGCCCACGAGCCGCGCCGCGAACGGTTGCCCAAGGCGCGGTTAGCCGAGTGGTCGGTCGTCGACGGCGACGGCGGCACCCCGCTCGGCACGAGTCGGCTCCAGCGAGCTGCGGCATCCGGCCACCAGCGCCGGTCCCCCGCCGTCCCGTGATTGCGTCTCAGTGGCCTCTGGCACAGGCGAAGGAACAGCCGCCACGCGGAGGAAGTGGACCATAGGCCCAGAGCTGTCAAACACCGCAGTGTTGCTCGGGCGCATCGCCGTGTAGCTCCAGTCAAAGTCGGATACTCCCGCGACTGGCGCGACGAGATCACGAAGAACCGTTGACACGCAAGGCATTTCGATGACCACCGCACCCTCCTACCTGATCACCGGTGCCGGCGGCGGAGTCGGCGGGATCAGCAGGCTCGTCGTGGAACACCTCCTCGCCCACCAACTGGCAGTTCGGGCCATGGTCCACCACGACGACACCCGAGCCGAAGCTCTGCGCGACCTCGGCGCCGATGTCATCGTCGGCGACCTCACCAACCCCGTGCACGTCGCCGCAGCCAGCCCCGCAGCCCTGGACATCGACGAACTCGCCCGCGAGTACTCACGCGCGCTGGGCCGACCCATCGCCGCCGCGCACCTATCCTACGACGAGTAGTTCGACCAGCTGACGAGCGCCGACCTGAATCCCCATGTGCAGCAGCACATCGCCACGATGGCGAAACTGCACTGCGACGGCCGCTACGACCGCGCCACCACCGACGTCGAGCAGCTCACCGGCCAACCCGCCCGAACAGTGGAGCAATACGTAGAGAACGGCACGACTCGTTCAACGACCGAGAAGACAAGCCGCGACCTCGCTCCTGCCCTTGAGGGGCTTCTGCACTGGGAAGCCCGTACTCATCCGTTGATCACGTCCTCGAGGAGAGGAGGAGCCGCATGGAGACCATTGATCACGAACGGCTCGAGCGGGAGCTGGAACTGGTGAACGGCGAACTCTCCCGCATGTTCCCGACTACGCCGAGAACACGCGTGTCGGCGGCAGTGGATACCGCTGCGGCAGAGTTCGTGCCCTCGGCGAGGGTGGCGACCTGCCTGCCGATCCTCATTCGACGACGTGCACAACGCCTCTTGTCGGGAGCTGTCGCATCAGGCGGTCCCGGCCCTCGGCGCTCGCCAGATGAACGTGGTCGAACAGCCAGCCACTCCATCCAGCCGCCCGCCAAGTTTACCCCCGCGAGATGGCCCGCACAGCGATGCTTCTACGCGAGCTGGGTCAGTCGGTGATTCCGTCGATGTCGACCAGGACGTGTCGCGGGCCGCGGAAGATCTGGTTGCGTCGGTATGGCGGTGGGTCCTCGACGAGCCGCGGGTTCTGCACGCGGCGGACGAACTCCCCAACCGCGGCTTGGACCTCCAGTCGCGCGAGCGGTGCGCCGAAGCAGAAGTGGATGCCCTGGCTGTAACCGAGGTGCTGGTTGTCGGGGCGTTCGAGGTCGAGCTCGTCGGGATCGGTGAACCGTTGCGGGTCGCGGTTCGCCGAGCCGTACACCAGGAAGATCGGCGCGCCCTTCGGGATCGTGGTGCCCGCGATCTCGATGTCGTCGAGTGCGGAGCGGGTGTGCCAGAACTGGACCGAGGACTCGAAGCGCAGCAGTTCCTCGACCCCGGGCACGATCAGCTCGGGCCGGCGGCGCAGTTCCTCGAGCGCGTCGGGGTGCCGCAGCAGGGTAAGCACGCTGTGAGCGATCAGGTTGACCGTGGTCTCATGCCCGGCGAAGAGCAGCAGCACGGCATTGGCGACGAGCGTGCCCTTGGACATGCGATGCTCCGCGCCGTCGTCGCGCACCATCGCCGAGAGCATGCCCGGGCCGGGCTGTTCGGCGTACCGGTCGAGCAGTTCGGTGATGTACTCCCCGAACTCCTGCACGGCCCGGCGACCATCCGCTGCCTCGTGCTGGATCTCTTCGGCGGTGGGTTCCGGACCGAGGTCGAAGCTCTCCAGGGCAGTGCGGATCCAGGCGTGGAAGCGCGGTTCGTCTTCCAGCGGCACGCCCAGGACCTCGCAGATCACGGTCACCGGCAGCGGGTAGGCGAAATCTTCGACGACGTCGATCCGGGTCTTGCCCTCCATGCCGTCCAGGAGGCCGGCGACGATGCGGCGGATCTCGGGGTCCAGGTCGGAGATCTGGTGCGGCGAATCGGGCGGGCCGTAGAAGTGTCGCAGCATCGTGCAGCGGTTTCGATCGTGCTCGGGCGGGTCGGAGGTGATGATGCTCGGCTCCAGATCGGCCGCGGTGATCGTTTCGGTTCCCGGCTCCCCCGGGTCCGCTCCCGGAGCCGTCCCGGGACGCTTCGCGGGATCCGAGCTGACCCGGTTGTCGTGCAGCAGCGAGACGACCTCCCGGTAGGTGCTGACGACGTAGGTGCCGTTCGGCTGCCGCGCTACCGGGGTCTTGCGGAGCTCGGCGTAGAACGGGTACGGATCGGCGCGGTTTTCGTAGCGGAGGACCTGCTGCCAAGGGGTTTCCTCGCTCATGGTGCTGTTCTCTTTCTTCTTTCGCCCGCGTGGTCCCGAGAGCGCGTCAGCGGCGCCGCGGGCGGAACTCGGCTCTGCGCTCGCTCGGGTCGTGTCCGGTCAGGACGACGTCGGGTATCGCCGTCGGGACGCCGTGTTCCGGGAATTCAGCGGGAATCGGCTTGAGGTCGTCGGGTTGATCCCAGCCCGGTGGCGGGGGCGGGAACGGAGCCGACCGCTCGATCAGTCCCGCGTAGTACGGCAGCCATTTGCCCTGGTTGAAGGCGACAGCGGCGACGATGCGTCCCCGGTGACCGTAGGCGGCGGCGAAGCGGCGTTCCTTGACCGAACCCTGGACGAAGGCGATCTCGTCGCCGAAGGGCGGGACGCCAACGGACTTGATGTTGACGCCGAACTGACCGGACCAGAAGCCGGGCAGCAGCAGGTGCGGGTAGTAGTGGGGTTCGAGGTTCACCATGTTGTGGGCCGTGACCTCGGCGCCCAGGACGGCGTTGTCCCAGTGCTCCATGGCGAGGAACTCGTACTCGTAGAGCACGTGGGGTGCGCGTGCCACGTCCCCGGCCACGAAGACGCTGTCGGTCACCACGCCGTTGATGTCGAAGGCGCGACCGCCGGCGTCGCAGCCGACGCCCCAGAAGCCGGCCGCCAGCCCAGAGCCCTCCAGCCACTCCACGTTGCGGATCGACCCCAGCGCGGCCAGCACCACGTCGGCCTCGACGGTGGCGCCGTCGGAGAGCTGAGCGCGTCGCACGTGTCCACTCGTGTCGCCTTCCAGCGACGACACGCCCACACCGCAGCGCAGGTCCACGCCGTGGTCGCGCTGCAGCTCCGCGGCGATCTCGCCGATCACTCCGCCGAGCGGACCGACCAGCGGCGCCGGGCCGCGCTCGGCGACGGTCACCGGAAGATCGAGTTCCCGGCAGACGGAGGCCACCTCCGAGCCGATGAACCCGGCGCCGATGACCAAGACCCGCGACGGCCGCGCGGCCAGCGCCTGCTGCAGCTGCGCGGCGTCATCGCGTGTGCGCAGCGCGAACACGTCCTCCAGGGCGGCCTCGGTCGGGTTGGGCCACTGCCGCGCGCGAGTGCCCGTGGCGATCAGCACCCGGTCGTACGCGACCTGGTCGCCGTTGGCCAGGCGCACGTGCTTGGTAGTCCGGTCCAACGCGGTGGCGGCCACTCCGAGCCGCCAGTCCGCGTCCAGGTGCCGCAGGCGGGGCAGCGCGGTGTGGTCGGCCGGCACCCAGCCTTTGAGCACCTGCTTGGACAACGGGGGACGGTCGTAGGGCTCGTGCGGCTCGTCCCCGATGATCGTCAACCGCCCGGTGAAGCCTTCCGCACGGAGGGTTTCAGCGGCCCGCAGGCCCGCCAGCGAGGCGCCGACGATGACGATCCGGGCGTTGGCCTTGTAGTCGCGCACCAACTCCGCGATCGGTGCCGCCATGGTCATGACCTCACGCCCCGCTCCGCACCGTCCGAGTGGTCCAGCACGATCGCTTGCACCGGGCAGGCTGCCGCGGCTCGCTGCACCTGCAGGCGTCGGGCGTCATCGGGGTTCGGCTCGTAGGTGAGCGCCTCCTCACCGGCCAACCTGAAGGTCTCGTGAGCGAGGAACACGCACTGCGCGTACGCCTGGCACCGGTTCAGGTCCACGACGATTCGCATAGGCAGGCTCCTTCCGTCCGCGCGGGCCTCCAGCTTGATAGCCCACCACCGCCCGCCCGAGGCTGCACTCGGCGCCCGCGCTGATTCGTTCCGGCGGGAACTCGGTTCCATGCCAAGATTGATGGTTCGGCAATTGATCGAAAGGGCCTAAAGCCACAACCCGTCCAACAATTCGGACGTATAGCTGAAAAGTTGAGCGCGGGGTGCGGGCAGTCCTACGCTCGTTCGAGAGGTGGCCCGCGCTCGGCCTGACATCCGGGAATCTGGCTTGCCGAGGCGGTTCCTTCCGAACCGGTGACCTGGCGGCGGCTCCGCTCCTTCTCGGCCGGGATCGCCGAACGGCCGCAGCGCGAAGGTGGCTTAGCGATGACCGATCTGGACACGCTGTCGGTGAACACGATTCGCGGTCTGTGCATGGATGCGATCCAGCAGGCGGATTCCGGTCACCCCGGAACTCCCATGGGCATGGCGCCTGTCGCGTACGCGCTGTGGCAGCGGTTCTTGCGCTTCGATCCCGCCGATCCCATCTGGCCCAACCGCGACCGCTTCGTGCTCTCCGAGGGCCACGCCTCCGCCCTGCTCTGGTCGTTGCTGCACCTGACGGGTGTGCGCGCGGTCGATCCCGACTACGAGGTGCTGGGCCGCCCTGCGGTGGCCCTCGACGACCTGAAGTCGTTCCGGCAGCTCGATTCGCACTGCCCCGGTCACCCCGAATACCGGTGGACGAGCGGCGTCGAGGCGACCACCGGCCCGCTCGGCCAGGGAGTGGCCACCTCCGTCGGGATGGCGATCGCCGGGCAGTGGCTGGCGGCGAGGTACAACCGCGAGGACTTCACGCTCTTCGACTTCGACGTCTACGCGCTCGCCGGCGACGGCTGCATGATGGAGGGCATCTCCTCCGAGGCGGCTTCGCTGGCCGGGCACCTGCAGCTGTCCAACCTGTGCTGGATCTACGACTCCAACAGGGTCACCATCGAGGGCCACACCGACATCACCTTCACCGAGGACGTCGCCGCCCGCTTCCTTGCCCACGGCTGGAACGTGACCACCGTGGCCGATGCCAACGACCTCGGTCAGATCGGCCGCGCCTTCCACACCTTCCGGGCCGAGACCGGGCGTCCGACCCTGGTCCTGGTGCACAGTCACATCGGCTACGGCTCGCCGGTCGAGGACTCACCGGAAGCACACGGAGCGCCGTTCGGGCCGGAGGGCGTCAGAGCCACCAAGCACGTCCTCGGAATTCCACCGGACGCGGACTTCCACATCCCCGACGGTGTGCCCGACTGGTTCGCCCAGGGCATCGGGGCGCGGGGCGCCAAGTTGCGCACGGCCTGGAAGAAGACGTTCGACGCGTACCACAGAGCACATCCCGACCTCGCCGAGGAGCTGGAACGGATCCAGCGCCGGGAACTCCCGGACGGCTGGGACGCCGCGCTGCCCACCTTCCCGGCCGACCCGAAGGGCTTGGCGACGCGCGATTCGTCCGGCCAGGTGCTGAACGCCGTGGCCGAGGCGATCCCCTGGGTCCTCGGCGGGTCCGCCGACCTGGCACCGTCGACCAAGACCCGGCTCACGTTCGGCGGAGCGGGCGATTTCCAGCCCGACGACCGGTTCGGCCGCAACCTGCACCTCGGCGTCCGGGAGCACGGGGCCGCGGCCGTCGCCAATGGAATGGCGCTGGCGAAGCTCCGCCCGTACTGGTCCGGATTCCTGATCTTCTCCGACTACGCCAAGGCCGCCATCCGCCTCTCCGCGTTGATGGAGATCCCCACCGTCCACATCTTCACCCACGACTCCATCGGCGTCGGCGAGGACGGCCCCACTCACCAGCCCGTCGAGCAGCTCGCCGGGCTGCGCGCAACACCCGGGCTACTCGTCTTCCGCCCCGCCGACGCGAACGAGGTCGTCGAAACCTGGCGAGTGGTCGCCGCGCTCCGCCGGGAGCCCGCAGCGCTGATCCTCTCCCGGCAGGCCCTTCCCACCCTCGATCGCAGTCGGCTCGGGGCGGCCAGCGGTGTCGCGCGGGGTGCCTACGTGCTGGCGGACGCGCCCTCGGGCGAACCAGAGGTGATCCTGCTCGCCACCGGCTCCGAAGTGCCGCTCGCCTTGGCAGCGCACGACGAGCTCACCGACGAGGGCATCGCATCCCGGGTGGTGAGCATGCCGTGCTGGGAGTTGTTCGACCGCCAGCCGCGGGAATACCGCGCTCAGGTGCTGCCGCCCACGGTGACGGCGAGGGTCGCGGTGGAAGGGGCCTCGACGCTCGGCTGGGACCGGTACGTCGGCGCCGGCGGGGCCATCATCGGCATGCACACCTTCGGCGCCTCCGCACCCCTCAAACAGCTGCTCACGAAGTTCGGATTCACCCCCGAGCGCGTTTCGCAGGTGGCACGCGAACTGGTGGCTCGGACCTAGGAGGCGATGACGTGAAAGCGACTCAGACCCTGCACGAGCTCGGGCAGAGCCTGTGGCTCGACAACATCACCCGCGACATGCTCGACTCCGGCCGGCTCCAGCACTACATCGACGACTACGCGGTCACCGGTCTGACGTCGAACCCCTCGATCTTCGACAAGGCCATCTCCTCCGGCTCGTACAACGCGGCCATCCGCGCCAAATCGGCGTCGGGACAGCCGGATGAAGAGCTCTTCTTCGAGCTGGCCATCGAGGACCTCAGGCGAGCCGCGGATCTCTTCCTGTCCGTTCACGAGAGAACGGACGGTGTCGACGGCTGGGTGTCCCTGGAGGTCTCGCCCCTCCTGGCGTACGACACGGCACGGACCATCGAAGCGGTGAAGGCGCTGCACGCGCGAGCCGGCCGGAGCAACCTGTTCATCAAGATTCCCGGTACCACCCAAGGTCTCCCGGCCATCACCGAGTGCATCGCCTCGGGCATACCGGTGAACGTCACCTTGCTGTTCTCCGCCGACCACTACCGGGCTGCCGCCGACGCGTACCTGACCGGCGTCGAGCGACGGGCGGAACGGGGACTCGATCCCGCCGTGGGCTCGGTGGCTTCCGTCTTCATGTCCCGCTGGGATGCGGCTGTCAGCAGCGAAGTACCGGAAGAGCTGCGGGACCGGCTCGGCCTCGCGGTCGGACAGGACACGTACCGGACGTACCGCGCCCTGATGGACTCGGACCGGGTACAACGCCTGGAGAACGCCGGTGCACGCATGCAGCGACTGCTGTGGGCGAGTACCCGGACCAAGGACCCCGACGCGTCGGACACGCTGTACGTCCACGGACTCGCCGCCCCGTTCACGGTCAACACGATGCCCGACGAGACGCTCAAGGCCTTCTACGATCACGGCGAGGTGGGCGAGCCCATGCCCGTCGACGGCAACGGCTGCGACGCGATGCTGGCGCGGTTCGCCGAAGCAGGCGTGGATGTCGCAGCGCTCGCCGCGAAGCTCCAGAGCGACGGCGCGGCGTCCTTCGTCGCGTCCTGGAACGACCTCCTGGCCTGCATCTCCGCACAGCGGGACGCCCTTGTCCGCCCCTACCCTTGATCCGAACCGACCGATCCGAGGGCCGACAGATGTCCATCACGCCCCTCCGGCAACAGCCGTCGTGGAAGGCACTCGAACAACACCACGCCGAGATCGGAACCGTCCATCTGCGTGAGCTGTTCGCTCAAGATCCGGCCCGAGGCGAGCACATCAACGTCTCGGCGGACCTCCCAGCGCGTCGCGGTCTCGACCGATGCCCTGCCCCCGGGCGCGTCTCGGACTCCGGCGAAGGGCGGTGGACCGTACTGGCGGCGATCGATGAAGGCGTACCGGCCGCCGTAATCACCGCGGCGCTCAACGAGCGGTTCCAGTCCCGCGGCCGGAGCGAGTTCGCCGACAAGTTGCTGTCCGCCATGCGAAGTGAGTTCGGCGGACACGCCGAGAAGGGGAGCCAGCCGTGAAACGCCCGGACAACCACGTGATCGTGCTCTTCGGCGCCACCGGCGACCTCGCCAAGCGCAAACTGCTCCCCGGGCTGTTCCACCTCGCCTGGGCCGGCCTCCTGCCGGACGGCTACCGCATTGTGGGCGCGGGTCGGGCGCACTCCGCGCTGACCGACGAAGCGTTCCGCGAACACGCGCACGATGCGGTCGCCACCTTCGGACGCTGCGAGCCGTCCGGGCCAGCGTGGGAATCCTTCGCGGACTCGCTGTCCTTCGCCGCATACGACCCGGATGCCGGCCAACTGCTCGCGGCCGTGCGGGAAGCCGAGGACTCCCTCGGCGGGCAGCCAGGCAGACTCTTCCATCTGGCCATTCCGCCCGCCGCGTTCGGATCCGTCATCGGGATGCTCGGCGACACTGGCCTGGCGGAGAACTCAAAAGTGATCGTGGAGAAGCCCTTCGGCACGGATCTCGCCTCGGCAAGAGCACTCAACGAGACGATCAACGCCGTCTTCGACGAATCCCAGGTCTTCCGCATTGATCACTTCCTCGGCAAGGAGTCGGTGGACAACATCCTCGCCCTCCGCTTCGCCAACGGCATGTTCGAACCCGTCTGGAACCGGGACCACATGAGCCATGTGCAGATCGATGTGCCCGAAACGCTCGGTCTCGAGGGCCGCGCCCACTTCTACGAGAGCACTGGAGCTTTCCGGGACATGATCGTCACGCACCTGATCCAGGTGCTGGGCATCGTGGCGATGGAACCGCCTGTCTCACTCGCCGCCCAGCCGTTGCGCGACGAGAAGGACAAGGTCTTCGCAGCGCTGCGCCCCATCGAACCCAGGCACGTCGTGCGCGGCCAGTACAACGGCTACCACGACGAACTGGGGGTCGCCCCCGATTCGCAGACCGAGACCTTCACCGCGTTGCGGCTGGAGGTGGACAACTGGCGCTGGGCCGGTGTGCCGTTCTACTTGCGCTCCGGCAAGAATCTCGCCCAGCACCGCCAGGTGATCACCCTCGGTCTGCGCGAGCCGCCCCTGCGGATGTTCCCCATCGATCTCCCTCAAGAGGACAGGAGCCGAGGCAACAAGATTGTGATCGACTTCGGGGATCCCGGGTGGATTGCCGCCTGCTTCCTGGCGAAAGAGCCCGGCCCCACCATGCGACTCGCACCAGAAGCAATGACCTTCCGCTACGCCGACTCCTTCTGCCAGGAACACGGGCTCGAAGGCTACGAGCGGTTGATTCTGGATGCCATGCTGAGCGACCAGTCGCTGTTCACCCGGGCAGATGGCATCGAGCACATCTGGGAGGCGTCGACTCCGTTGCTCGAGAATCCGCCGCCGCTACAGGGGTACGACCCCGGTTCATGGGGTCCCGAACCGGCCATCAGCGAACTGATCGCACCGAACCAGTGGTACCTAGAGGACGCCGGCGACGCCGTGCGGCAATAGATTCGGCCCGGCGCTCACTGCTCGGGGACCAGACCGGTGGGCCCCAACGCCTGGCCATACACAGGAAACGGGCGGCGGGCCGGGGCGCGCCCGGCGGGCTGGCGAGGTACGGCCAAGCCGAACTTGACAGCACAGTGAAAGCCATCAAGCAATCGATCATTGATGAGCCCCAGAAGCACAGAGACTGGATCCGGGTACGTACATGCGAAAGCATCCGGTTACACCGTTCACGGCAGTCGTGGGCGGTCTCCTGGCAGGCGCCGTGGGGACCGCCAGCATGGACGCGGTCCGATATTATCCGGTTGACGTGCCCTTCCACCGGGCCGCTGTTGTAGGGCAGGATCAGCCCCGCGGTGACGGCGTCCTGGTCGCGTCGCAGACCCACGACGAAGGAGTGCAAGCCGGGTTGATCGTCGACGTCAACGGCGGCCATCCCTCCAGCTCGTGGCCGCGGAGGCCGCACATCATGGCGGCGAAAGCCCGGCCATGACCAGCCAGCGCGGAAAGTGGTGGGCTGGCGGCGAGAATCGCGTCGAGCCGGCCTTGGTCTTCGGATTCCATGTTCTCCGGATCGCTCATGATCCAACCCACAACCCGCCGCACCGAGGGCGGCCGAGGGGACGGTTCGGGAACGCGGCCGGCAGCGCGGAACGGACGCAGGTACTCACGCACGATCTTCTGACCACCGCGGTAGCCGAGTGCCTTGATCTCAGCGAACAGGGCAGCGGCATTGGTGCACCCGTCGTTGAAGCGCTGGTGCAGGTAGGGCTTGAACTCCTCCAACAGACTCGGTCGTCGCCCAGTTCCGTTGCGAGTCAGCAACTCCTCCACCGCATCAGCGCGGGCGAAACGGCGAACGGTCCCCCGCGCAAGCCCGAGTCAGGCACAGATTGCCCTGATGCCTACGCCTTCGGCGAGCAAGGCATAGATTGCGGCGTAGCGTTCCCGCGTTCGATTCGCGATCCGATCCGGCCTGTCTTGTGGCTGGACAGCCGTTACCGGAGCCGGGACGTGATCGTCGTGCTCGGCATCGGCATCGGTATCGGCATCGGCATCGGCATCGGCATCGGCATCGGCATCGGCATCGGCATCGGCATCGGCATCGGCATCGGCATCGGCATCGGCATCGGGGCCAGTGTCCACCGCTGCACTCAAGCATTCCTGGTGTCGGGCGACCGTGCGCTCCACCGCGCCGGCAAGGTTGTTCCACACGTGCCAGCGATCGGCCACCTGCAGCGCGTCCGGTGCGCCTTCGCTGGCGCCCTCGGCATAGGCGCCAGCGCGGTCCCGGCAGACGATCTCCACACCCGGATGGGGTTGTAACCACGCGGTCAGCGTCTCGGCAGTCCGATCGCTCAGCACCTCGACCGGGCGACGGGACTCGACGTCGATCAGGATCGTCCCGTAGTGGTGCCCACGACGCAGGGCGAAGTCGTCCACACCCAGCACCCGGGGAGTCCCTCGTTCCGGGTCGGGCAAGGCACGAACCATGCGCAACAACGTCATCCGGCTGACCGCGGCCGCCAGGCGCTGAGTCAACCGCGACGGGCAACGTCGCCGAGCAGGCGGGCCTGAACGATGCCTGCGAAACCCTCGCGATCTACCCGGGAAAACGGGTGTCGCGTGGTTGCTCCGCAGCTCGAGATGCATGAAGCCTTGTTGCGCCCGACGTCCAGCTCGCCGCGGATCGCCATCCACCTGGTCCTGCAGCAGGCCGGACGACAAGTTCTACACCGGCGCTGGCGTCCCGCCCGACATGGAGTCGACCGACTTCCCGGCGGGCTCAGTGCTCGTCGTAGTGGTCGTCGTGGACGGCGTGGCGGTGTCCGTCATGGATGTAGTCGACGTGGTCACCGTGGGGAACGGCGACGTGGCCGCAGCCTTCACCGTGGGCGTGCTCGTGACCATCGTGCACGACGTGCTCGCCCGGCTCGCATTCGTCATAGTGATCGTCGTGCACCCGGTGCAGGTGCCCATCGTGCACGTAATCGACGTGGTCACCGTGGGGAACCACCACGTGCCCGCAGCCCTCGCCGTGAGCGTGCTCGTGCGTGGGGTGCTCTTGATGCGCCATCGTCACCATCGACCTCTCGCTCGCTTCAGGCTTCTCATGACCCGAAAAGCCTAATCTCGGATCTGGCAATGCGCATACGGGCATGCGACCGGCACCGCGCCCTGGCGACCGAGCACGATCAACTGGGAGGCACAGCAGGCCTAGCTCAGGAGAGCTGAGACAGCGTGGTGGATCGTCGCCAGGACTGCGTTGCGATGCGGCACGAGGTAGAAGTGATCACCTGGGAGGACCACGACGTTGCACCGCCCCTGGGTGAGCTGACGCCAGCCCTGCACCTCCGCCACGGTGGTCTCGGTGTCGTCGGCGGCGCACAGCGCTGTGATCGGGCAGTCGAGCAGGGGAGGCGAGTCCACCGGCCGGTAGGTCTCGTTCACCTGGTAGTCCGCGCGGACCGCCGGCAGGAGGAGGCTTCGCACCTCTGGGGACGCCAGGACGTCTGCGCGATCGGGCATGAGCCTGGCGAGCTCGGTGCACAGCTCGTCGTCCGAGCGCTGGTGGAAGTCGTCGGCGCGGTGGTGGTGCGGGGGCTCTTTCGCCGAGACCACGAGATGGCTTGCTTCCCGCCCTAGCTCGCAACGCAAAGCCTGCGCCGTCTCGTAGGCGACGGCGGCTCCCAAGCTGTGTCCGAATAGGACGAACGGGCGGTCGAGCCGGTCGCGGATACCGGCGACGACGTCCTCGACCAGCTCTGGCATCGCACCGCAGGCCGGCACGTTCCAGCGGTCCTCCCTCCCCGGGTACTGGATCGCGCAGACCTCGACCTCCGGCGGCAGCGATGACGACCACGACCGGAAGAAGCTCGCCGTGCCGCCGGCGTGCGGCATGCAGAACAGCCTTACCCGCGCTTCAGGTCTCGGGTCGTAGCAGCGCAGCGCCGAATCCGAATGCTGCAGCACAGGTCATCCTCTCTTGGTTGATCGACTTGGCGTCACCGACTGTCACCGTACGTGTTCTCCCTTGACACGGTCGCGATCGTTCGGAGCATAATTGAAAACGATTGTCGTTTTCTTGTCTAGTGCGCTGACGCTCTGTGATCAGAAACCGACCTCGCCTGATCTCCGAAGGAGGACCATGAGCGCGACCCCGACGGGACAGTCGGTCGACCTCGATGCCGTTGCCGCGGCCCTCGCCGAGGTGATGGACGTGCCAACCAGCACGATCGAGACCGACACGCCCCTCGTCGAGCTGGGCCTGGAGTCGTTCACCGCGGTGCGGCTGCGCCGCCGCCTTCGCGAGGAGCTCGATCTCGATCTCCCGCTCACCGCTTTCCTCGGCACGGCAACGGTTCGCTCGATCGCCGACGGCGTGGTCGAGCCCGGCGAGGCCACCGGGTCGTTCCCGCTCACCCCGATTCAGTCGGCCTACTGGGTCGGCCGCGACTCGGCGTTCCCGCTGGGCGGGGTGGCGACGTTCTTCTACCGGGAGTACGACCGGATTCCGGCCGCAGACCCGGAATCCGATCTGGACCGCCTGAGCTCGGCGTGGAACGTGCTGGTTCGGCGGCATCCGATGCTGCGCATGGTCGTGGGCGAAGACGCCCGGCAGCGCGTGCTGGACTCGGTGCCGCGCTACGAGATTCCGATCACCGATCTGCGGGGCGTCGACCCTGCGGCCGCCGAACGCACCGCCGCCGAGTTGCGGCACGCCTGGTCGCACCAAGTGCGCCCGGCCGACCGCTGGCCGTTGTTCGACATCCAGGCGATCCTGCTGCCCGATGGCCGGACGCGGCTGTGCATGGGGATCGACGTGCTCGCGCTGGACCTGGCCGGGTGGATGCAGCTGCTGGCCGAGTGGGGCACGTTGGTCGAGGATCCGTCGGCAGAGCTGCCCACACCGCGCACGACTTTCGCCGATGTGGTCCGCAAGCGGGAGTCCGACCCTGACGAGCAGCGGCGCCGGGAGCGCGATCGCGCTTACTGGGCCGAGCGTGTCCCGTCACTTCCGCCCGGCCCGGTCTTGCCGTTGACGTGCGACGTCGACCAGGTGCGCAACCACCGGTTCAGCAGGGCGTCGACGACGTTGGCGCCGGCGGAATGGGAGGCGCTGCGCGCGAGTGCGGCCGATCACGGTCTCAGCCCGACCGGGGTGCTGCTCGCGGCATTCGGGCTCACCCTGGCTCGCTGGGGCGCCACCGAGCCGTTCTGCCTGAACACCACGCTGTTCGACCGGCCCGACGACCCCGAACTGAAGTCGCTGGTCGGCGACTTCACCTCGACCGTGCTCGTCACGATGCCCCAGCTGGATCCCGCGCAGTGGAGGGGTTTCGCCGATTACGCGACGCGCGCGAACCGGCAGTTCTGGGCCGACCTGGACCACCGGTCGGTGTCCGGTATGGAGGCGCAGCACTCCGCCGGGGAGCCCACGACGACACCGAAGTACCCTGTGGTCTTCACCAGCGGGCTGGGACTGTCCGATGGGGAAGGAGACCCGGCCGGGTGGCTCGGCGCAGAGGTCTTCGGCATTTCGCAGACCCCGCAGGTGTTGCTGGACCACATCGTCTACGCCGAAAGCGGCGCCCTGAAACTGTGTTGGGACTCCGTCGACGGTGCCTTCCCCGAAGGCTTCGTCAGCGGCATGCTCGACGCCCACACCCGCCTGCTGCGCCGGCTCGCCCAGGGTCCCGCTGTCTGGACCGACACCACTCTCGGCTGGGACCCGTCGTTCCTGCCGCCCGAAAAGCTGGAGTGCGCACCGTTCGGCCCGGTCGGCTCGCTGCTCGACGATCCGCTGCGAGCGGCCGCCGAACGATGTCCGGACGAGCCGGCTCTCCTGGATGCCGAGAATTCGTTCAGCCACAAGGAAATTTCGTCGAACGCCGCGCAGACGGCTGCTGTTCTAGCGGCAGCCGGTGTCGGTCCGGGCGATCTCGTCGCGGTCGCGGTCGAGAAAAGCGCGGCGCAGATCACCACGATCCTCGGGGTATGCGCCACCGGTGCGGGCTATGTGCCGGTCGAGCCGTCGTGGCCGGCGAACCGCATCGCCTCCGCCTGCGCCCAGGCCGGCATCCGGCACGCCGTGGTAGGCCCCGACGCACTGGTGGAATGGCCCGAAGACGTCACGGTGCATCGCTTACCGGAAAACGGCGCGCTCCTCGATGAAGCAGCGAAAGCGCCGGCGCTGCGGCGGCCGGAACCAGACGACCTGGCATACGTCATCTTCACGTCCGGTTCGACCGGACGCCCCAAGGGCGTCGCGATCGAGCACCGGGCCGCTCGCACCACGATCGACGACCTCGTCGACCGCTTCCCGATCGGCGCTGAGGACCGGATGCTGGCGCTGTCGGCGTTCAGCTTCGACCTGTCCGTGCACGACATCTTCGCCGTGCTCGGGGTCGGCGGGGCTCTGGTGGTTCCCGACGCCGAGCGGCAGCGCGACCCGGGCCATTGGCTGGAGCTGATGCGCCAGCACCGGGTGACGTTGTGGAACACCGCTCCGGCGTTGATGGAAATGCTGGTGGAGTACGCCGAGGTCGACCCCGAGCTGGCCCGGGAAGCGTTCGCGCCGCTGCGGTTGGTGTTCCTGTCCGCGGACTGGATCCCGGTCACGCTGCCGGACCGGGTGCGCGCGCTCGCCCCGAACGCGCAGATCGTCAGCCTCGGTGGCGCGACAGAGGCGTCGATCTGGTCGATCTGCCATCCCATCGGCGACGTGGAGCCCGGGTGGCGCAGCATTCCCTACGGCCGCGCGCTGCGGGGGCAGCTGTTCCACATCCTCGACGAGCACGGCCGCCCGCAGCCGGTCGGCGAGCCCGGTGAACTGCACATCGGCGGCGGTGGCCTTGCGCGCGGCTACGTCGGGGATCCGAAGCAGACCGCGGAGCGGTTCATCACCCACCCTCAGCTGGGCCTGCGGCTCTACCGCACCGGGGACATGGGGCGCTGGCGTCACGACGGGACGATCGAGTTCCTCGGACGGCTGGACCGGCAGGTCAAGATCCGGGGACATCGCATCGAACTCGGCGAAGTCGAATCCGTGCTGGACCGGCTGCCCGGGATCCGCAAATCGGTGGCGCTGTCGGTGCCGGGCCCCGACGACCGGCCCCGTCTGGTGGCTTACGTCGTCCGGCACGCCGACGCCGAGATGACCGACGAGGACATGCGCCGGCGCTTGCGCGAGAACGTTCCGGAGTACATGGTGCCCACCCGTTTCGTCACGATGGATGAATTCCCGGTCACGGCCAATGGGAAGATCGATTACAAGGCGTTGGAGAACCCGTACCGACGAGCCGCCGCGAACGATGCCGCTGATGCGCCCGCCGAGGCTCCTGCTGTGGCCGATCCGCGGCCCGAGCTCGAAGCCGACCGGCCCGTCGAACGGGGTGTCGCGTTCGGGTTCGACGCGGCGCTCAACGACGCTACCGCCCGCGGCCTCGATGTCGCGATCACCTTCTCCCCAGGCACGTTGTCACTGGCGGAGGCGCTGTCCGCGGCAGGGGAAGGCGGCAAGCAGCTGCTGTCGGCCGCCGCGGCCGCCGGCCTGCGCACGACCGAGCGGTTGCGGGACGGGGCCCTCATCGAGCTCACCTTCAGCCGCGACGCGGGTTCCGCCGCACCCCCGGCGGTGAACCCGTCGCCGACTGCCACGGCCGCCACACCGCCACCTCCGGCACCACCGTCGAAGCAGGTGGCGGAGATCGAGGCGGCCATCCAGAAGGTGTTCGGCGACCTCTTGAAGTCCGAAGTGGACACCACAACGCAGTTCTTCCAGCTGGGTGCCACGTCGCTCACCCTGGTGCAAGCCCAACGCCGGCTCAGCGCGGAACTCGACCCGGACCTCACGGTGGTCGACTTCCTGGCCAATCCCACGGTCCGCGACCTGGCCGCGGTGATCGCACAGCGAACGGAACCGGCCCCCGCTCGGTCCGCCTCGCCTGCTGCGGGCCGCCGCGCCGCCCGCGCGCACGCCGCGGAGTTGGCCCGATGATCGCCGTCACGGGCCTGGCCTGCCGCTTCCCCGGAGCACCGGATGCCGCAGCGTTCTGGGACATGCTCGTCGCCGGCCGCGAAGGGCTCACCCGCTTCACCGAAGCGGAGCTGGCGGCCCGAGGAGTTCCGTCGCGACTGCGCAACCGCCCGGACTACGTGCCCGTCGGCGGGCTGATCGACGGGCAGGACCTGTTCGACCCCGAGCCGTTCGGCCTCACCGATGCCGAGGCCGCCCTGCTCGACCCCCAGCAGCGGCTCTTCCTGGAAACGGCCTGGCAGGCGCTGGAGCAGGCCGGGCACGGCTGCGGGCTGGGTGCCGGCTCGGTCGGGGTTTTCGCCGGGGCCGCGCACAGTTCCTACCTGGCCAGCAACCTCGCCGACCGGTGGAGCCCGACCGGTGGCGGCGCGGATCCGGTGGGCAGCCTGCAAACCGCGATGGCCACACACGCCGACTACCTGCCGCTGCAGGTGGCCTACCGGCTGAACTTGACCGGTCCGGCCATCGCGGTGAACACGACGTGCTCGACGTCGCTGGTCGCGGTGCACACCGCCGCGCAGTCGCTGCTCAACGAGGAATGCGATACCGCCGTCGCGGGCGGCGTGTCGCTGATCGTCCCGCAAGGGCACGGGTATCTGCACGTGGCCGAGGGGATCTATTCCGCTGATGGCACAGTGCGTCCCTTCTCCGCCGAAGGCAGCGGCATCGTCTACTCGCAAGGGGTCGGGGCTGTCGTGCTGCGACGGCTGGAAGACGCACTGGCCGACGGTGATCCGCTGCTGGCGGTTCTGCACGGCTCCGCGGTCAACAACGACGGTGCCGACAAGGCCGGATTCACCGCGCCGTCGTTGCGCGGGCAGGCGCGGGTGATCGCCGAGGCGCAGGCGATCGCCGGTATCGATCCCCGGCAGGTGGGCTACGTCGAGGCTCACGGAACCGCCACGCGGCTGGGCGATCCGGTCGAAACCGCCGCGTTGCGGCGGATCTTCGGCGACTCAGGCCCGGCCTGGTGCGGGCTGGGGTCGGTGAAGAGCAACATCGGGCACGCCAACACCGCTGCGGGAATCGCCTCGTTCATCAAGACGACGTTGGCGGTCCAGCACGGGGTTCTGCCCGCGTCGCTGCACGCCGAACCGCTCAACGACCTGCTGCGGTTGGATGGTTCGCCGTTCGAGGTCGTCACCGAGACCAAGCAGTGGCAGGGGCCGGGATTGGCCGGGGTCAGCTCGTTCGGCATCGGCGGCACGAACTGCCACGTCGTGCTGGGCCCTGCGCCGAGCCGCCCCGCGGCGCAATCGGATTCCCGGCCGCAGATCCTGACTGCGTCCGCACACAGCCGCGTAGCGGCCGAGCAGACCGCAACGGCCATCGCCGAAGCCGAGCTCGCGGATGTGGCGGACCTCGCCCACACCCTGCAATCCGGGCGGCCGGCACTCCCCTACCGCGTGGCCACCGCCGTGCGCGCTGGGCACATCGCGGCCGCTTCGCCGAGCGGAACCGCCGTCCAGGCCCTTTCCACGCCACCGCGCGTGGTGTTCTCCTTCCCCGGCGCCGGAAACCAGTACCCGGGCATGGGTTCGCGGCTCTACGCGGAGGAGCCGGTGTTCCGGGACTGCGTCGACGAATGCGCTGAACTGCTGCGCCCCTTGCTGGGAACCGACATTCGCGAGGCCGTGATCGGCGAGGCCGCGGAGCAACGCGTCCGCGACGCCGCCTACGGCCTTCCCGCGTTGTTCGCGGTGTCGTTGGCGGCCGCTCGGCTGCTGGACTCCTGGAACGTGCGCCCGGACGTCGTGCTCGGTCACAGCCTCGGTGAGTACACCGCCGCTGTGGTGGCCGGTGGGCTCTCGCTGCCGGATGCTGCGCGGCTCGTCGCGGTCCGGTGCACCGGGGCATCCCGTGCCGCCGGCGGCGGGAGCATGCTCGCCATTCAGCTCCCGGAAACCGATGTGGCCAGGCTGCTCGCGAACCACCCCGACGTCGACCTCGCGGCGGTCAACGCACCCGATTCATGCGTTGTTTCCGGACCACGACGCGCCGTCGAAGCACTCGCCGCCAGCCTGGGCGACGACAAGCGGTCCGCGTTGCTCCGGGTCGATGCCGCGTTGCACTCACGGCTGGTCGAGCCCGCGATTCCCGCGCTCCGGGCGGCTGCGAATGCCTTGCAACCGCGGTCGCTGTCGGTGCCGATGGTCACGACCGTCACCGGCACTCACGTGGACGCGGAGTTGAGCACGGCCGAGCATTGGGTGCGTCAGCTTCGGGACACCGTGCGGTTCTCCGATGCGTTGCGCACTGCCGTCGACGGCGACGCCCCGGCCGTCGTGGTGCAGGTCGGACCGGGCAGCGCGCTCGTCGGCCTCGCCCGGAGCAACGGACTTCCCGCACTGCACACCGTGTTGACGACGTTCACCGCGGAGGAACCCGACGAAGCGGTCTCCGTCCGCGATGCCGTCGGCCAACTGTGGGCGCACGGGCGCGACATCGACTTCGCCGCTCAGCACGTCCAACCGCGTCGCCGCATCGCCGCGCCGGGTTACGCCTTCCAGCGGCGGCGGTTGTGGATCGAGCCTCCGCAGCCCCGGCAGGTCCGCGCCGAAGACGAGCCCGATGCCGCCGAGCCGCTGCAAATCCCGCGCTGGCAACAACTCCTGCCGCTGGATCGACCAACCTCGTTGCCTGGGCGCTGGATTGTTGCCGCCCACCCCGACGACGCTTTAGCCGCTGCCGTCCAGCGGGAGTTGACGGCGCACGGTGCGCGCTGCGTTTCCCCCGGCGAGCCGACCGGCTCCGAACCGGTCGCCGGTGTGCTCCTGTTCGCCAGCGACAGCGAGGACATCACGACCGGAATCCTCCGCCACGCCGAACTGTCCCGCACTCTCGCCGACCTGGAACCGTCCCCACCACTGCTGCTCCAGATCACCAGAGGTGGCGAGCACAGCCGAGACCTACCCGGCACCGCCCACAGTGCGCTGCGAGTGCTCCCCCGAATCCTGGGGCAGGAGCTGCGCGGCTTGCGGTGGCGGACGATCGATCTCCCGGCCGGCTCGGATGATGCCGCAGCCGTCGTGGCGGAGATCGCCGACCTCAGCACGGCGGAACGGTCTTCGGGCTGGGAAATCGCGGTGCGCGGCGACTCCCGGTGGCAGCGGACGATCGTTCCGTGGCGCCCCAAGGCCGGGAGCACACCACCATCCGGCGGTCTCGCGCTGATCACCGGCGGGCTGGGTGATGTCGGGCTGACCATCGCCCAGCACCTCGCCCGTAACGGGTACCGCGTCGTCATCACCTCACGCACCGGCCTGCCGGCCCACCCCGAGCCCGGCAGCACGGCCGAACAACGGCTCCAAGCCATCCGACGGCTCACCGAAACCGGCGCCGAAGTGGAGGTTCGCGAGCTCGATGCGGCAGATGTCGCCGGCACGACAGCACTTCTGCGCGAGCTGTCTCAGCAGGGGCGCCTCGATGTCGTGATCCATGCAGCGGGCGTCGCCTCGACCACCGACGCGACCCCGCTGCGGGAGACCACCGCCGAACTCGTCGCCGCGCACATCACCGCCAAGGCGGGCGGCGCGCTCGCGCTGCGCTCGGCGATCGACGAGCTCCCGCCCCGGCTGCGGCCCCGCACGGTGTTGTTGATGTCGTCGGTGACCACGTTGGTCGGCGGCATCGGCATGGGCGCGTACGCAGCGGCCAACGGCTTCCTCAACGCCCTGGCGATGTCCGCCCGCGACGACTCGACCCGTTGGGTCAGCGCGGTGTGGGATGGGTGGCGGGTCGGCCCGCTGGGCAGCGACCGCACCGTCGTGCTGGACCACGCGTTGGACGCCGAGACCGGAATGGCGGCGCTGGACCGGATCCTCCACGGCACCACGCCACCGGTAGTCGCGATCGCTGCCACCGGGCTGGCCGACCGCATGGCGCAGGCCGCTTTCCTCGATCGCGCCGAGGCGCCGGGGAGCTTGGCGGATCCCGCCGAACGGGTCGTCGCCGAGCTGTGGAGCGAGTTGTTCGGCTCGCCCGTGACCTCGGCCGACGCGGACTTCTTCCTGCTCGGCGGGCATTCCTTGCTCGCGACGCGGATGCTGGCCGCGGTGCGGGAGCGCTTCGGCGTCGATCTGCGGCTGCGCGACTTGCTGGCCCAGCCGACCGTCGCCGCGCTCGCGGCCCGCATTACCGCAGCCGAACCCGCACCGCCCGAACGCGCCCCGGCAGCTTCGGCCGTGGCTTCGGACGGGACGTTCCCGCTGACGCGGGTGCAGCACGCCTACTGGGTCGGCCGCGATGGCGGCTACGAGTGGGGCGACGTGCCCTGCCACTTCTACCTGGAGTACGACTGCGAAAACCTCGCCATCGACAGGTACGAACGGGCGTGGCACCAGGTGTTGGCCCGCCACCCCATGCTGCGGACCATCATCACCCCGCAGGGGCGGGCGAAGGTGCTCGACGACGTGCCCGCCTACCGCATCCGGGTGCACGACCTGACGTCGTTGCCGGAGGAGCGGCGTGCGGAGCGGCTGGAGCGGCTGCGGGAGCGCATCAGCCGGCAACCTGGGCCGACTGATCGGTGGCCGCTGGTGCAGATCCAGGCCGCGCGGCTGCCCGGTGGTCGAGTTCGGTTGTTCATCGGCGTTGACGTGCTGATCTGCGACGCGGCGAGCTGGTGGATCATCGACCGCGAGCTGCGGCACTTCTACCTGGCACCGGGCCAGCCGTTGCCGGACATCGGGATCGACTTCGCCGCGTGTGTGGCGGCGCTGGAGCAACGCCGCCGCACCGAGCGCGGTGAGCAGGCAGCCGCCTACTGGCGCGACAAGCTCGACTCGCTGCCGGGCGGGCCCGCGCTGCCCGTGCGCGAACCCGACGCGCCGACGCGATTCGTCCGGCGGGCCGCGGCACTGGATCCCGACGCCTGGGCCGCATTGCAGGCCACAGCTGCTCGACGGCGGGTGACGCCCACGGCCGTGCTGCTCGCCGCCTACGCCGAGACGCTCGCGGCCTGGTCGGGCAGCGATCGGTTCGCGATCATGTTGACGCTGTTCGACCGCCCTGACATCCACCCTCAGGTGTCCGATGTGGTCGGTGACTTCACCTCACTCGTGCTGCACGCGGTGGACCACTCCCCGCCCGCCTCGTTCCTGGAACGGGCCCGGGCCGCGCAGGGCGTGCTGTTCGCGGACCTGGACCACCGGGACTTCTCCGGTCTCGAAGTGCTGGCCGAGCAGTCGTCGCGGCGCGGCCACCGGGTCTCGGTGCCAGTGGTGTTCACCAGCGCGCTGGGCCTCGAAGACGTCATCGGCGCGGAACACGATCCCGAATGGGTCGGCACGCAGGTCGCCGCGCTAAGCCAGACCCCGCAGACGCTGCTGGACCACCAAGCGCTGGAGCAGGGCGGGCGACTGTTGCTGCAGTGGGATGCCCTGGAACCTGTCCTGCCGCCGGATCAGCTCGACCGGGCATTCGCCGACTACGTCCAACGTGTCAAACGCCTCGCCACCGATCCGTCCACATGGGACAGCTCAGACGTCGCCGACGAGGACATCGCGTTGCCGGTCCGGCCAAGCGGTGGGCAGCACACGTTGTACCTGATGCATCCATCAGGCGGTGACGTCGTCTGCTACGCCGAGCTGGCCCGGCAGCTCGACGACCGTGTGGACGTCGTCGCGCTGACCGATCCGGAACTGGTCGACGGCCGCGGCGCCACCGACATCCCTGGGATGGCCGCGCGCTTCCTCGACGTGGTCCGCCGATCGCAGGAACACGGCCCGTACCTGCTCGGCGGCTGGTCCATGGGCGGTGACCTCGCGCAGGAAATGGCCCGCCAGCTCCGCGCTCTCGGTGAGCGGACCGAGTTGCTGGTGCTGCTCGACTCCAACGATCCGAGCTACATCACGCACATCGACGGCGATCCGGACGAGGTGGAACTGGCCATCGTCTGGCGTTTCCTCGGTGCGCTGGAGGGGTTCGTCGGCACCGACCTCGACGCAGGACCCGACCTGAACACCTCGGCAGTCATCGAGGCGGTCCGACAGCTCCCGCCCGACCGGCGCTGGGACGAGATCGACCAAAGGCTGCGATCCGCACGGCTGCTCGGCCGCCGCGACAGATCCCGGCGGCGGATCGCGGTCTTCGCCCGGCACCTGCGGGCGCTGGCCGACCACGAACCCGGTCCGCTCGACGACGAGAACACCAGAACATTGCTGGTCCGCGCCGATCGCCCGGCACCGCGCAACTCCGGTGTGGGCATGGGTGTCGATGACACCCCACCCGGTCTGGCGGACCTGGGTTGGGGCCGTCACCTGGCCGGACCGCTGGACGTGGTCGGCGTCGACGCCCACCACTACTCGCTGCTGCAACCACCCGCGATCACGCAGGTCGCCGCGGCCATCAACGAAGCGCTGAAAACGGCGCTGGATCACTGATCCACCACCCGTGCGCTTCCCGGGCGGCCATGACCGCCTGGGAAGCGCACGGGCCTGAACCGACGAAGGACCTCGATGCAACGACGACAGTTCGTCCTCAGCGCAGCCCTGGCAGCCGCCCTGGTAGCCACCGGCTGCGCCGCCAGCAGCACGCCAGGCACGAGCACCGACACACTCCGCTACGCGGCAGTCGGCGCTCCCGCCGCCGCCAGCAACGACCCGCACGGCGGCCTCGGCAACGAGTCCGACGCCATGCGCTTCGCGCTGCTCTACGACGTGCTCACCGTGCCTGGTACCGACGGCGACACCCAGCCCCGACTGGCCACCTCCTGGACGCCGGACCCGACGCAGACCCGCTGGACGCTCGCGCTGCGGCCGGATGCGTCCTTCGCCGACGGGCGACCCGTGCGGGCGGCGGACGTGCTGTTCTCGCTGCGTCGGATGCAGGACAAGGCCGCCGAGAACTACGGCCGGATGGCCATGTTCGACCTCGCGGCGTCCACCGCGGTCGATGACCACACCCTGAATCTGGTGACGCGCAAGCCTTTCGCCGAGGTCGGCAGGGCGCTGGAGTCGGCGACCTTCGTCGTGCCCGAGGGCAGCACCGACTTCAGCAACCCGGTGGTGGGGTCCGGCCCGTTCCGGATGGTCGGCGGCGATGCCGCCAGCGCCGTGCTGGAACGCAACGACCGGTGGTGGGGGCCGCGCCCGCCGTTGCGGCGCATCGAGATCCGCGCGATTGCCGATCCGCAGGCAAGGGCCGACGCGGTCGCCGCCGGGCAGGCCGACGTCGCCGGCAGCGTGAACCCGGCGGCCGCGAGGCAGTTCGAACAGGACGGTCTTCAGGTCGTGCACCGGCCCGCGGTCACGGTGTATCCGGTGGTGATGCGGATGGACCGGGCACCGTTCGACGATCCCCGAGTCCGCGAAGCGATCAAGCTCGCAGTGGATCGAAAGCAACTGGTGGACACCGTCTTCCTCGGCCAAGGCGTGGTCGGCAACGACCTGCTCACCCCCGCCGACCCGACCGCACCGGCACCACCGCAGCGCCAGCGCGACCTCGACCGAGCGCGACAGCTGCTCGCCGAAGCGGGACACGCAGGCGGCCTGGATCTCACGCTGCGCACCACCACCGCCTACCCGGGCATGGACACCACCGCGACGCTGCTCGCCGACCAGCTCCAGGCCGTCGGCATCCGGATCCGCGTGCAGGTGGAACCGCAGGACACGTACTGGACCCAGGTCTACTCGCAGGCCGACTTCTACGTCAGCTACCTCGGCGGGATCCCGTTCCTCGACGTCGCGCGCGTGGCACTGCTGTCGACCGCGCCCACGAACGAGACCGCATGGCACCGGCCCGACTGGGACCTCGGCTTCGATGCGGCGCTGGCGACCGCGGACGAGGCCGCGCGCAGCGCCCAACTCGGCCGGTTGCAGCAGCAGGTCCGCGACGAAGGCGGCTACCTGGTGTGGGGCGCCGGTGACGGGCTCGACCTGGCACGGCCGCAGGTGGCGGGATTGCCCACCGGGCCGGGGTTCCAGCGGTTGTTCATCGACCAGGTCTGGGTCAACGCCGCGTGATCCCGGTGTTGATCCGCTCGACCGCGCGCAGCGCGCTGGTGCTGTTCACGGTCGCGGTGCTGGTCTTCGCCGCGACCGAGCTTCTGCCCGGCGACGCGGTGCAGGCCAGGACCCGCGGCCGGGCCGGCGAGGCCGAGCTGAACCTGCTGCGCGAGCAGGCCGGGCTCGACGACCCGGCCTGGCAGCGCTTCGGCCGCTGGCTCAGCGGTTTCCTGCACGGTGATGCCGGCCGGTCGCTGATCAACGACCGGCCGGTCTCTGTCCTGGTCGCGGAACGACTGCCCGCGACACTCGCGCTCACCGCCGCCGCCCTGCTCATCGCCGTACCGCTGATGCTGCTGGCGGCATGGGTGGCCGGCTCGGCCCGCCTGGGTTCTCCGGCCAGCAGCGTGATCGCCGCTGCCGCCGCTGTCCCGCAGGTCGTGGTCGCCGGGGCACTGGTCGCCCTGCTCTCCGGTCTCCTGCACTGGCTTCCGAGAGTGTCACTGCTCCCCATCGGGCAGTCGCCGTGGCAGCGCCCCGAACTGCTCGTGCTACCAACGCTGTCGCTGGCTCTCCCCGCAGCGGCCTTCGGCGCAGGCCTGCTCGCCGGAGCCGTGGCCGACGTGCGGCGGCTCCCGCACGTCGAGGACGCCGTCCTGCGCGGGGTGCCGCGCTGGCGCGTCGCGGTCCGGCACGTCCTCCCGCTCTTGATCGCACCGCTGCTGCGCGTGCTCGCCGTCATCTGCGGCGGTTTGATCGCGGCCACCACGGTGGTCGAGACGGTGTTCGGCTACAACGGCCTCGGCGAGCTGCTCGTCAGCTCGGTCGCCAACCGGGACGTGCCGACGGTGCAGGCCGTGGCGTTGCTCAGCGCGGCGGTCGTGCTCGCCGGACTGTGGCTAGCCGACGTGGTGCGGGGTGGCACCGCATGAAGCGCACGACCACGGCCTGCAGCCTTGCCGTCGCCGCCGTGGGCGCGGCCGTCCTGGGCGGGCTGTTCGCGCCCCACCTCCCGACCGAGATCATCGGCTCTCCGCACACCTCCCCGGACGGAACGGCCTTGCTGGGCACCGACGGACTCGGCCGGGACGTGCTGTCCCGGGTGTTGGCGGGAGGCCGCCACCTCGTCCTGACCTCCCTGCTCGCCGCGCTGATGGCCACATCGCTCGGTACGGCCGGAGGTCTGCTCGCCGGCTGGACCGATGGCCTGCGGTCCCGGCTGCTGACCGCGCTCGCCGACGTGCTGCTGGCGATGCCGCTGCTGCTCGTCGCCCTGGTGCTGGCCGTTTCGCTGCCCGGCGACGCTGCGGTGGTGGCCGCGACCATCTGCGGCGGCGCTCCGCTGACCCTGCGAGTGGTCCAGGACGCCACCCGGCTGGCCCGCAACTCCGGATACGTCGAGACGGCTCGCTGCCGCGGAGAACGCGGCGCGGTGCTGCTGGTCCGCGAGGTCCTGCCCTCGATGGCCGGCCTGATCGGGGCCGATGTGGGCATGCGGTTCGTGGTCGCGGTGCAGATCGCGGCCGCGTTGAACCTGCTCGGCTTCGGTGCCCAGCCACCGGCCGCCGACTGGGCCTCGATGATCCGCGAGAACCTGCCAGGCTCCGGCCTCAACCCGGCGGGCGTGATCGCCCCTGCCGTCGCCCTGGCCGTGCTCACGGCGGGCGTCGCGGGCGCGGCGTCGATGCTCGGCAGGAGGCCGACGTGAGCGGTCTGGAAATCGACGGCATGACCGTGCTCGACCGGCGGGGACGCGCCGTGATCTCGAACATCTCGCTGCGTGCTGCCGCCGGGGAGGTCGTCGCAGTGACCGGGCCGTCGGGCAGTGGGAAATCCACCTTCCTGCGCGCATTGCTGGATGCTCTGCCGCCCCAGTTGCGCCGGATCGACGGCGCGGTGCGCTGGGCCGGGGGGACGATTCCGCCTGGGCGGGCCGCCCGGCGCTGGCGCCACCGGACTGCGCGGATCGTCGGTCAAGATCCTGCTGCGGCGCTGAACCCCTTGCAGCGCGTGCATTCACTGGTCGCCGAAGGCGCACCCGACGTGCAGGTGGCCCGGCGCACGCTCGACGACCTCGGGCTCGACAGCGCCGAGCTGTGGCGGCGGCGCCCGCGCCAGCTCTCCGGCGGCCAGGCGCAACGCGTCGCGCTCGCCCGCGCGCTGGCGGGCGATCCGGCCTTGTTGGTGCTCGACGAACCGACTACCGGGCTGGATCCCGAAGCCCTCGAACTGGTCGTGCGGGCGATCTCGAAACGGCGCGGCGACGGGCGTTCGGTGACGCTGCTCGTCTCCCACGACCGGGACTTCGTGGCGACGGTGAGCGATCGCGTCGTGTCACTCGGGCACGCGAGGACTACCGCCCCGAAGCGGACGAACCTGACACCGGCCGCTGCGGTGTTCTCGGCATCGGGCCTAGCGATCTCGCAGGGCGGCACGCCGTTGCTCCAGGACGGCTCCGTCGAACTCCGCGAGCACGAACTGGTCGCCGTACTGGGTCCGTCCGGTTGTGGGAAGAGCTCGATGCTGCGGACGTTCGCCGGTTTGCACGAAGCCGATGCGGGTGAACTGCGGTGGCGGAGCGGCTCTCTCCCGGCCAAGGTCGAGCACCGGACTCACTCGCAACTGCGCGCCGTGCAGTTCGTCGCCCAAGACCCCGCGAGCACCCTCAACCCCGCGCACCGCGTCGGCAACGCAATCGCCCGCACCACACAGGTGCTGCTCGGTGTTCCTCCCGCTGCGGCGCGGGAGCGCGCCGACGAACTCCTGCGCATGGTGGGACTCGACGGCGCCGCGAAACGGCTTCCCCGTGAGCTTTCCGGAGGGCAACGCCAACGCGTCTCCCTCGCGCGAGCGCTCGCCGCCGAGCCCGACGTGCTGCTGGCCGACGAGATCACCTCCGCACTCGACGAAGCTACGGCCCACGACGTGCTCGATCTCCTCGACCGGCTGCGTTCCGGTGGCCTCGCCGTCCTGCTGGTCACGCACGACCGGACGATCGCCGACCGGGCCGACCGCACACTCCGGCTGCACCGGCGCGACCTGCTCCCCGAAAGTACCGACAGATCGGAGGAATCCCGTGCCCGGTGATGACCCCAGGCTCACCGACGACGCAGCCTCGCTGTGGCAGGCGGCCGAGCACCTCAGCGCCCACCCGTGGATCGCCGCGGCCGAAGTCGACGGCGGGATGGTGCGGCTCATGCCCGCCCGTGCGGCGCTAGCCGTCCGGCCGACGCCAGGTGCCCTGCTCACCGAACACCTCGACCAGTGGAGCGAGGTCTACGACTGGACCTACACCCAGGCGTCAGGCCGGCATGCCGACGACCTGGACCTGTCCGGCTGGCGGGCATCGGACACCGGCGAGCCCTTCTCCGTGGAGCACATGGAGGACTGGCTGCGCCACACCGTCGAACTCGTCCTGCGCAACAAGCCCCGCCGGGTGCTCGAGCTCGGTTGCGGCACAGGCATGCTCATGCACCGCCTGCATCCGCACATCGACGCCTACCTCGGCACCGATGTCGCCGCCGACGCCATCGCCAAGCTGTCCGCATCAGCGCCCGACAACGCCGTGTTCCTGCAGGCCGCGGCGCACGAGGCAAGCAGCCCTCGGGTACGCGATGCCATCGCGGCCTCATTTCGCCGTGCCCGGCCGGACTGCGTACTGCTGAACTCCGTGACGCAGTGCTTCCCCAACGTGGAATACCTCCGTGCGGTCGTGCACGACGCGATCGACGTGGTCGCACCCGGTGGGACCGTGATCATCGGCGATGTCCGCCACGCCGACCTGCTGCGCGAACACCACCGCTGGCTCGACGCCGCAGCCAGCGAGGCGGAGCTGCGCGAGCGGGCGGACCGCGACGAGGAACTGCTCTTCAACCCGGCGCTGCTGGCGGCGCTTGCCGCCGAGACGCGCCGCGAGGTCACAATCGCCACCTTCGCCAAGACCATGCACGCCGACACCGAACTGACCCGCTACCGCTTCGACGCGGTGCTCCACGTCGAGCCCACCACCCCGGCCGCGGCACCCACCGTGCTCTGCTGGCCGGACCTCCCCTCCCACGATCGGATCGGCGCCCTGCGCGCCCGACTCGACGGTTCGCCGGTGCGAGTCGCGGAGATCCCCAACCGGCTGCTCACCCCGGATTCGGGTGCCACCGCCGCCGAACTGCACCACTCCATCGGCGACCTGGACGCCGTCATCTGCTTGGACCCCACCGACCCGCTGCTGCTGGAAGTCATCGTCCCCGCCGCGTTGGCGACCCGGCCGGTGCGGGAAATCGCAGGCCCAGGTGCGGCGCACGAGCCGCTGAACGGATTCGTCCGCCGACGGCTGACCGAGGTCGCCCGGCGCGAACTGCGACGTGGAGGCCACCCGCCGGTGCCGATCTCGGTCGAGCCGGGAGGTCGAGATGGCCGCTGAAGTTCCGGACCAGGTCGCACGATCCGCCGCGGCCGCGATCCACGAGGTCGACACGGCCGCTCTGCCCGGCTTCATGCGGCAGCTCGACCACACCGCCCTGCTCGGCATGGCCCGCACCCTCGGCCGCAACGGCCTGTTCCGCCCCGGTGTCCGCCACCGCTGGGACCAGATCGCCGACCGGCTGCGCGTCGCACCGCGACATCGCTGGATCCTCCGTCGCTGGCTCACCGCTCTGCACGACGAGGGCCTGCTGCAACGCGACGAGACCACGGGGTTCGTGCACGATCTGCGCACCGTGCCGCGTTCCGAAGCCGCCGACGCCGCCGCGCTCGCGGACCAAGCCGCAAATTCCCTGGGGTATCCCGCGGAGATGGCCCAGTTCTTCCGGACCGCGATGGAGCAACTCCCCCGCCTGCTCCGGGACGAGGTTGCCGTGCAGACGCTCCTGTTCCCCGACGGGGAACTCGCAACAGCCGAAGGCGCCTACCGGGACAACGTCATCAACCGCTACCTCAACGCGGCAGCGGTCGAACTGCTGCGCGCGGAATGCCGCCGCGCCCGCGACCCGCTCCGCGTGCTGGAGCTCGGAGCCGGAGTCGGCGGGACCACCGCCGCCGTGGTGCCCGCGCTCACGGGCCACGCCGTGGACTACCTGTTCACCGACGTATCCCAGTTCTTCCTGGACGCCGGGCGGCGGAGATTCGGCGACCGGCTCCGCTACGGCATCCTCGACATCAACGCCCCCGCCGCCGCACAGCCGGGGTCTGCCGATGTCATGCTGGCCGCGAACGTCCTGCACAACTCGGTCCACATCGGACACGCGCTGGCACGGTTGCAGGACCTGCTCGTGCCCGGTGGGCTGCTCGTGATCATCGAGTCGTGCCGGGAGCACTACCAGGCCATGACATCCATGCAGTTCCTGATGTCGCCGCGCGAGGGCGAGCCGCACCCCGGCGCCACCGACATCCGGGCCGGTACCGACCGCATCTTCCTGACCCGCGACGAGTGGCTGGCCGAGCTGACCGCTGCCGGTTTCGCCCCGCTGCTCGACCTGCCCTACCCGAACCATCCGCTCGCCGCCCTCGGCCAGCACATCTTCGCCGCCCGAACCGACGAACTGGAGCGACCATGACCATCGAACCCGACACCAGCACCGTGCTGACCGAGATCTGGTCCGAACTGCTCGGCCTGGACGAGATCCCTGCGGATTCGAGCTTCCTCAACCTCGGCGGCGACTCGGTGCTCGCCGTGCGAATGTCCGCCCTGGTCCGCCGCAAGCTCGGCGTGGCGCTCGCCCTCTCCGACGTCCGGGTGGAGATCACCCTCGCCGAACTGGCCGACCTGGTGGCCCGCCGCAGCGCCGGAGCGTCCAGCGGCCGGGCGCTGCCAGTGGAGGTGACCCGGCGCCCCGACCCGAGCGCGCCGTTCCCGCTGCTGCCGTTGCAGCAGGGCTACTTCGTCGGGCAGCAGGACGGCTGGGAGCTGTCCTACGAATCGGCGCACCACTACGTCGACATCGGCCTCACCGACGTCGACCCCGACGAGGCTCCCGAAGCCCTCCAGGACGCGCTGCGCCGACTCGTGCAGCACCAACCCACGCTGCGCGCCCGCGTCCTTCCCGACGGCCGGCAGCGCATCCTGCCCGCCGACGACCCCGACGCCGTACCCACCGTCGACGTGATCGATCTCCGCGACGCATCCGAAGACGAAGCCAACACCACGGTGGCCGCCATCCGATCGCAGATGAGCACCAACGGCCCCGACCCCGCGCACGGCCCCGGTATGACGATGCGGCTGACGCTGCTGCCCGGCGACCGCGCCCGCCTGCACAACGCGGTCAGCCTGCTGATCATCGACGGCTGGTCGTCGAACGTCTTCTACCGCGACCTGTTCGCCCTGGTGGCCGACTGGAACGCGATGCTGCCCCCGCTGGAAGTCGACTACGGCGACTACGTCACCTCGGTAGCCACGCTGCCCGACACCGACGCCTGGGAAGCCGACCGCGACTGGTGGTTCGACCGCCTCGACGAGTTCCCACTGCCGCCCGCCCTGCCGCTGGTCTCCGATCCGCGCGAAGTGCGGCCCGAGCTGATGGGCACCCGCCAGACCACCGTGGATGCCGAAACCTGGGCGGCGTTCCGCCAGCAGTGCACCGCGCACGGGGTGACGCCGTCGGCGGCGATGTTCACCGCCTACGCGATCGTGCTGGCCCGCCAGGCCGGCCACCGCCGCATGCTGCTGAACTCGTTGCAGCTCAACCGCTTGCCGCTGCACCCCGACGTGCACCGGATCGTCGGCGCGTTCGCCTCGACGATGCTGATCCCGGTGGAGCTGGCCGAAGACGCCACCTTCGCCGAACTGGCCGCCGACAACCAGCGCCGGTTCAGCGAATCGGCGGCGCACAACCTGATCAGCGGCGTCGAGGTATCCCGCGAACTGGGGCGCCGCCGCGGCACGCACCGCCCCGTCGCGCCCATCGTCTTCCAGAGCACGCTCGGGATGGACGCGGCCATGGGCGAACGCGTGCCCGACACCGCCGGCCCGCTGGGCCGCATCGACATGGCCGACCACCACCAGCAGCTGCGCACCCCGCAGGTCGCGCTGGAAGTGCGGATGTTCGAGCTGCGCGACGAGATGTACCTGGTGTTCTCCCTGGTCGACGAGCTCTTCGATGCCGTCGCCGTGGACGCGATGTTCCGCGAGCTGACCGGCATCGCCCGCACGCTCGCCGAGCCCGGCAGCTGGAACGACCCCGTGGCGCTCCCCGCGGCGGCGGACGCACCGGAATCCGAGGAGCTGCGCGTCGGCCGGTATGCACGCCAGGACCGAACCGAAGAAGGTGGTGCACCGCGAACCGACCTGGAACGCACCATCGCCGAGGTGTGGGAGGAAATGCTGGCCATCAGCGAGGTCGACCGCGCGGCCGACTTCTTCGCCCTCGGCGGCGATTCCCTGCTCGCGGTCCGGGTCCTCGGAAAACTCGCCCGGGACAAGGGAATCGCGGTAGCGGTCCGGGACTTCCTCGAAGCCCCGACGATCTCCGGGCTCGCCGCGCTGGCCTCACCCGAACGCTGACGGGACCGGCGGTCGTGAGTGCGCAAGCGGGTGCCGCCCGCTTGCGCACTCACGACGTCAGGAGTCTGCCAGAATGGCGCGGAAAAGGCCCTGCTCCAGCCAAACGGCCGCTCGAACACCGTCCGCAGCGGCTTGGCTGACCAGGGTCAGCGCGTCCGGAACCGCAGGAACGCGGGCCATATCTCCGGCCGCGAACACACCTGGAACCGTGGTCGCCTGCAGCTCATCGACCTGAACGCAGCCGTCCTCCAGGATCGCGCAACCGAGATCCGCGGCGAACGGTGCGCGCTGCCGGGTCGGCGCACGGTGGAACATGGCCTGCCGCTCCAGCACCGATCCGTCGGCGAAGTGCAGCTGGAGCGCGTCGAGTTCACCGGTCACCTTCGCCAGCGGCTCGGTGCGCACCTCGACACCGCGCGCCGCGAGCTTGGCGATCACCTCGTCCGGCAACTCGTGCGCTCCATGGGTCACCACGACCACGTCGTCGCTGTAGCGATCGGCCAAGTACAGGCCCAGCATCACCTGCGGGACGTCGCGGCCGAGCACCGCCAGGGTTTTCCCGGTGGCCTCCCAACCGTGGCAGAAGGGGCAGTGGAAGATGCTGCGGCCGAAGCGCTCCGGCACGCCCGGGATGTCGTAGGGCTCGTCCACCTGCCCGGTCGCCAGGATCAGACGCCGCGCACGTTCCCGGCTTCCGTCGGCGAATTCGACGGTGAAGTCGTCGATGCCGCCGGAAACCGAGGCGACCTGCGCAGCCCGCACCTCGACACCGGAGTAGGCGGCCAGCTCGGCGCGCCCCAGCGACAGCAGCTCGTGCGGCGAGAACCCGTCCCTGCTCAGGTACATGTGCATCTCGTCCGCAGGCGCGTTGCGCACCTGGCCGCCATCGGCGATCAGCACCCGGCGGCGCTGCCGCCCCAGCACGAGCGCGGCGCTGAGCCCCGCCGGCCCACCGCCGATCACGATCACATCGAACACGGTTGCTCCCTCTAGCCCGAAACTAATGGAAACGATTATCGTTGCAATGAGCAGTCTACGGAAGGGGCACGATGGCCGATCGACTCATCGCCGTGCTCGGCGGCTACGGCGAAGTCGGCACCACAGCGGTCCGCCGACTCATCGCGCACGGCTACAACCGGATCCGCGTCGGCGGGCGCAATCCGTCGCGAGGCACGGCACTGCTCGGCGACCTACCGGGAATCGAAACGTCCTATGTAGACATCGATGAACCGGATAGCCTCCAGGGGTTCTGCTCCGGTACGCACCTCGTCCTGAACTGCGCCGGCCCGTCGTACCGCATCCTCGACACCGTGGCCCGGGCGGCACTGAACGCGAGCGCGCACTACGTCGACGTCGCCGGAGACATCCCCGCCCTCCGCGCGCTCGGCCCGACGTTCGGCGACCACGCAGCGGTCTTCTCCGCAGGAGTGATGCCAGGCCTGACCGGACTGCTCCCTCGACTCATCGCCAGCGCTGGAGATCGACTGGACATCCATGTCGGCGGCGCCGTGCGCATGACACCGGCATCGGCCGCGGACATCCTCCTCGCCCAGGGCCCCGACTTCGGGGAATCGCTGGCCCGATGGCGAGATGGGGCCGTAGTCGCGCGAAGCCTGACCCCGCAGCGCTCGGTCCAGCCGACCGGCTTCCCCGAGCCCGTCGACGCAATGCCGTTCCTGCCAACCGAAAGCGCCCGACTAGCAGCGGATCTCAGCCTCGACGAACTGCGCTTCTACACGGCCTACGCCTCCGAGGCCATTCCGATGACCTTGGCGATGGCATGGGCAGACGACCCCGAGTTCCGGGACGACTACATCGAGCTGCTGACTCAGGCGGCGAAATCGGACCTGCACGAGCGCGACCCGTACTACGTGCTCACCGCCCGCATCCCGAACAACACCGGAGCGCCACCGTCGCTGACGTTGCGCACTCGCGACCCGTACCAGCTCAGCGGCGTGGTCGCGGCGTTGACCGCCGACGCCGTCCTCCGGGAGAAGATCAGCCCAGGAGTGCACTTCGCGGACGGCGTGCTGGATCCCGCCGACATCGCCGAAGCGCTCCGCCTCGACCCCCTCGTCCAGTCGCTTTCCATCCAGAACCCGAATGGCAGCGCCGACAGCCAGACCGCAACCCCGAAGGAATGATTGAACGCGAAAGGGCGAGGCGGCACCGAGAGCGGCCCCAAACGGGCTTCACCGTCGTCGCATGCGACGACTGCTCGAACCACAGCGAGCTACCACTGCTGGCGACCGACTGCGCTGGACGCCCGGTCTCCAGCGCCAAGCACGCCAGAACCGACCACACACCAAAGGTCCGGAACCCGTCCGCCTCACGACACGTGAGTTGAGGAGTCCCATGATCGATCAGTACGCCGAGTCGGCAGAGTTCATCGACATCCTGATCAGCCCCTTCTGGAATGCCCTCGGCCCCGCACTGGCTGCAGCGGCCAGGTCGACCGATCCCACCTCCGGCCCGGTCGTGGACGTCGGAGCAGGCAGCGGCAGCGGAACCCTGGTGCTCGCAGAAGCACTGCCGGACGCCGAGATCTTCGCCGTGGAACCCTCCTCCGGCCTGCGCTCGGCACTGTTGGCCAGGGTGAACGCGCACGACTCGCTGCGCGAGCGGGTGACGGTGTTGCCGGAGGGCTTCCTGGACGCCGACCTACCCGGCCAGCTGAGCCTGGTGGTCGCGATGAACGTCATCGGCCACTTCACCCCACCCGAACGCCTGAAGATCTGGCGACTGCTGGCCGAACGCCTCGCACCGGGCGGACGGGCGGTGCTCAACCTCCAACCCCCGACCGAGCCGGTCGAGGTCCCGGAGGCGGTGGCGGCATCCGGGCGCATCGGACGCCGGCGCTACGAGTGCCGGGCGCGGGCAGAACCCGCCGGGGAGGAGATGCTGACCTGGCACATGACGTATCGCACCTACCAGGACGAGCAAGTCGTCGACGAGCGCAAGCTGAGCTACGCCTGGCATCTGGTCAGCGAGCCGCTGCTGCGCGACGAGCTCGCGCAACAAGGTCTGCGGCTGCAGCGCCTGGATCCGGCGGAGCTCGGCATGTTCGCCATCGGCCGGGTACGGGCTTGATGACCGGGGCAGATGGGACCCCACCCCGGTCCCCGTTGTGGAACCGCGCCGCGTTGGCGGCGCATTCCTGGGCTTTCGCCGGCCGCAGCCGACCGCAACCTGATCGGCCACGGAGTCGACGGCGTGGAAGTCGTACCAGAAGTGCTCGTTGTCCGAGTGGTCGTGGAATGACCGCGCCTGAACGCCGTCGAACTCCTCCTCCGCAAAAGCGCGACCCCCGTGGCGCACCCCGGGAACTTAACGAAAATGATTGTCGTTATCATTTAAGTCGAAGCCGAGAAGAGACCTGCGAGGTGCGATGAACGAAGCGCTGAACCGACTACTCGGCCGGTCGAACCGGCCCGACCCCGCTCGCGCCGATCGCGCGGGCGAGATCGCAGAACTGGTGCGCACCGCCCTCGGCCTCGACCGGGAAGCGGCGGTAACGGTCCAGGAACTCGCCTGCGCCGAACCCGGCTGCCCGCCCGTCGAGACCAAGATCGCCGTTCTGAGCGAGGGCGACAGCCACCGCTGGACGATCCACGCACCACTGTCCGAAGTGGATGACGCCACCATCCGTCAGACGCTGACCAGCAACCCCGACGGGGAGAACACGCCGCGATGAACAAGACCGATGACCGGGTGCCGGTCACCGTGCTGACCGGCTTCCTCGGCTCCGGCAAGACCACCCTGCTCAACCGGATCCTCACCGAGCACCACGGCATGCGGATCGCCGTGATCGAGAACGAGTTCGGTGAGATCGGCATCGACGACGGCCTGGTGCTGGACGCCGAAGAAGAAGTCTTCGAGATGAACAACGGCTGCATCTGCTGCACCGTCCGCGGCGACCTGATCCGCATCCTCGGCGCGCTGCTCAAACGCAAGGACCGCTTCGACGCCATCCTCATCGAGACGACCGGACTCGCCGACCCCGCCCCGGTCGCGCAGACCTTCTTCGTCGACGACACCCTGCGCGCCCAGCTGCGCCTGGACGCGATCGTGACCGTCGTCGACGCCAAGCACATCATCCAGCACCTCGACGACGAGAAGCCCGAAGGCGCCGAGAACGAGGCGGTCGAACAACTCGCCTTCGCCGACCGCGTGGTGCTGAACAAGACCGACCTGGTCGACGAGGACGAGATCGCGGAGGTCCGGCGGCGCATCAACCGCATCAACGCCGGGGTGCGCATCCTGCCCGCCGAGCACGGCGACGTGGACCTCGACGAAGTGCTGGGGGTTCACGCGTTCGACCTGGACAAGATCCTCGCCGACGAACCCGAGTTCCTCCAGGACTCCGACCACCAGCACGACCTGACGGTGACCAGCGTGGGCATCGAGGCCGACGGCGCGGTCAACGTCGAGAAGCTCAACGAGTGGCTGGGCGTCCTGCTCGGCGAGCGCGGCACGGATCTGTTCCGCAGCAAGGGAATCCTCAACCTCGCCGGATCGGACCAGCGCTACGTCTTCCAGGGCGTGCACATGCTCCACGACGGCGACCTCGGCGCGCCCTGGCGCGACGGCGAAGCGCGCCGCAACCGGATGGTGTTCATCGGCCGCAACCTCGACCGCGCCCAGCTGGAACGGGAGTTCCACGCCTGCCTGGAACCGGCCACCGCGGAGGCCACGGCATGACGCCCCTCCAGAAGAGCTCGCTGAAACCCCGCTGGCAAACCGGCCTGGGCGAACCCGTCGTCGGCCTCGATGTCCTGCCGGGCGGGACCGGCAACCCGGATGCCGTGGTCGCCGGCGGATCCGAAGGCGCCATCCGGGTGATCGACCCGGATGGCTCGACACGCCACGAACGGGATCTCGACGACGCGTTGCTGGCCATCACAGCGAGCCCGGACGGAACGCGGATCGCCGCGCTCGGAGTCGGCAGCCGACGGCTGTGGAGCGCAACCGACGGCGAACTGCTGCGCAGCGACGGCGCCGGGTGGTCGGCCTCTGCCGCGTGGGACAAGAAATCCCAGCGCCTGGCGGTCGCCGACGGCAGACACGTGCGGGTGCTCGACCGCGACGGCGCGCCCCGCTGGAGTTCAGCGCCGCTGTCGAGCACCGTGACCAACGTGCTGTGGCCACGCGGGAACCTGCGCGTCGCCGCATCGGCATACCAGGGCGTGACGATCTTCGAACCCGGCACCGACCGGATCACCAACACCCTGGACGCACCGGGCGCCATTTCGGGTTTGACCGCGGCGCCGAACGGCCGCTGGGTCGTCGGCGGCAGCCAGGACGCGACCCTGCACGGCTGGAAGGTCGACGACGCATCGGACTTCCAGATGTCCGGATTCCCCGCCACCGTCTCGCACCTGGCCTTCGAGGACGGCGGCCGCTGGATGGCCTGCGAATCCGCGGAGGTCCTCACCTGCTGGGACTTCTCCGGGCGCGGCCCCACCGGCCGTGCCGGGGTGGTCCTCACCGGCCACCAAGCCGCCGTGACCGCCTTCGCCTGGGTGCCCGGCCGCCGCGAAACGCTGATCAGCGGCGACCAAGACGGTAACGTCCTGGTCTGGCGGATCACCGGAACCACCAAGCCGGGAGACGAAATCCGCCCAGCCGGCGGCGTCCGCGACGACGACCCTGTCACCGCGATCACCACCGGCCACGGCGCCGCCGGCCCGGCCGTCTACATCGGCCGCCGATCCGGCCGCATCGATGCCCTGACCATCACCTGATCCGCGACGGACCTCAGCTCCGAAGACGGCAATGGGGTGAGCGCACGAGATTTGCGCTCACCCCATCACCCACTTGACGAAAAGGAGCAGGCGCACCCAATAGGGCCCGGTGAACGCGAGGAGCAGCAATCATGACCACCTCACAGGACGAGACCAGCCTTTGGCCCCACAACCGGCGAGCCGTCTTCCACGCGCTGGCAGAGTCTCGAAGCTCTGTCAGCGCGCAGCAACTCCACTTCAGCTTGCGCACGAACGGAGTGGACATCGGGCTGGCGACCGTGTACAGGGCATTACATGCGTTGGTTGCCTCCGGTCACGCCGAGGTCGTCCACAGCGCGAACGGCGCCCAACTCTTCTGCACAGCCGCCGAAGGCCAGACCTACCGCCTGGTGTGCCGTGACTGCCAGCGACGAGTCCCCGTATCCGTGACGTTCGTCCACGACTGGGCCATCACCGTCGCAAACGAACACGGCTTCACCGATGCGTTCCTCGTCCTAGAAGTTTCAGGACGGTGCGGGACATGCTCGACACCCCAGCACACCGGAATCCATCCCAACACCACCAAGAGTGCTGCACCCCTCCAAGGCACCCCCGCTCAGCTCGATGGGCCACCAACCCCCACTTCGAGCTCAGCCTGACGCGCCGACTGAGCTCCACGATCACTCACGAAACGCTGTCGTGACGGTGAAGCCACCGCGCGTACACGCGTGCCACTGGTTATGGCCCCGTGTTCGCAGAGCTTCGACATCTCCGATCGCTCCCGGACTCCGAGTGCATCCCACACGAGCCGGGGAGCACGAACGCACCAGGACGCTGCCTTCACCTTCGGCCGGCACCCGAACCGGTAATCGACAGATCGTAGGGCTGCATGGCGATGCTTTCTCTGATCCCGACGCCTGATCGTCAGGTAGCCAGCGTTCGGTCAGTGAACCGGGCCAGGTTGCTGATCGTCCACGCGGTGGTTCTTGGTGGTTTTGGTCTTGGTTGCGGTCTGCGTGCGGCAGACTGCACGGCGTGCCGAGCGGGAAGATCCACAACGAGAATCACGGCGCGGCCAGGACCGTTTTCCAGGTCAGCGGCGATGTGAACGGCGATGTCGTGATGCTGTCGAAATCCGATGCTCATCTGGGCTTGGACGAGACCCGGACGAAGCTGGTTCGGAATCTTCTCACCCAGGTGCGCAAGCTCAGCGCGGAGGAAGTGGAGCGCTGGGGAATCCGCGGTCCTGACGCACTGTCGGTGCAATGGCACACCGCCGACGACGACCTGCTCGACCACTGGGAGAACATCCACGGCACCCCGGGACGCGACAAACCGGTGCGACTGGAGGACTCCACCGCCATCCGGGACACCTACCAGGCCATCAGCTCACAACGACTGGTCATCCTGGGCCGCGCAGGCGCAGGCAAAACCGTGCTCGCGCACCACCTCATCCTCGACCTGACCGACAACACCAGCGTGACCGCTCCGGTGCCGGTGTTGTTCAGCCTCAGCGACTGGAACCCCACCTCGACCCGACTGCGGGCCTGGCTGGTCCAGCAACTCCTCCGCGACTTCCCGTTCCTCGAAGACCGCAACCCCACCACCGGCGGAAGCGGAGCCGAGGACCTCGTCGACGCTGAGTTGCTCCTGCCGGTCCTGGACGGATTCGATGAGATCCCCGACCAGCACCACCGCGCCGCGATCCGCGAGATCAACAACGTCGACTGGCCACTGGTCCTCACCAGCCGACCCGAGCAATACGCTCAAGCCGCCCGCACGGTCAAGGCCGTCGGCCGCGCCGCGGCCATCGAACTCGACGACCTCACCCTCACGCAAGCCCACCACTACCTGCGCAAGAGCGCCAGCAAAACCCGCGCCCACCAATGGGACGAGGTCTTCAAGCACCTCGAAACCGCACCCCAGGAGGCCGCGAGCCAGAACCTCACCCCGGTGCTGCGCACGCCGCTGATGGTCACGCTCGCCCGCACCACCTACAACGACGCCCTGGACCGCGATCCCCGCGAGCTTCTCGACACCTCCCGGTTTCCCACCAGCGAAGACCTCGAAGAACACCTCCTGGACATCTACCTCAAGACCCTCTACGACCGCCGCGACCACAGAACACGCCGCGCAAACCACGCACCCGAGGATGCCCGTCACTGGCTGGGCTACCTCGCCACACACCTCACACGACGCAGCACCCACGAACTCACCTGGTGGCAACTCCCCGCCACCCTCCACCGCCACACCCGTACCCTCATCACCACAGCCGCCTGCGGGATCCTGGGCGGATTCGGCTTCACTGCCGTGGCCTTCGGGGCGCACCCGGGCGAGTTCGCGTACCTCCTCATGGGGTTCCTGGTGGGGTTTGTGAGGACGCTCCTGATCGGGCTCGCCATCGGGCTCATCAAAGAAGTGGGATTCACCCGCGGATACACCAGACGAGCACCCGAATGTCTCCGCCTGTCCTTGCGGAAGCGAAGCTACGAAAGGCGTCCTCCGCGGGCATACCTCAAGAAATCATGGTCCGAGTTCAACAAAGGACTCGCGCTCGGGCTCGCGGTCACGCTCGTGGTTTGGTTCCCTACCGGGGTCTACTTGCTCAGCTCCGGGCTCACAGCCGAATTCACGCACGACCTCGTGGACGTGCTCGTGGTCGGATTCGTGACCGGGCTGGTGTACGGGCTCGTGGGCGTCGGTGTGTTCGCCCTCGGAGACGATCACGACCCGCATGCCACCGATCCATGGACGCTCTTGACCCGTGATCGAACGGTCACGCTGGTACGAACGACTACGTCGGTGCTCATGTTCGGGATCTTGTTCGGGACTGCCTCCGTGATCGGGATTTTTGGCGGGTCGGTGGAACTCACGGCTGGTCTCACGATTGGACTCGCACTCGGACTTGTCGTCGGAGGGGCCCGTCTGATGTTCTCGGCGTGGGGGAACTGGCTGCTGTTCGCGTGCCTCTGGCTTCCGCTGACCGGACGCTTGCCCTGGCGCCCGAAGCGCTTCCTCGAAGACGCCTACCAACGGGGCGTCCTTCGCCGGGCGGGGGCCGTCTACCAATTCCGCCATGCCCGGCTCCGAGACCACCTCGCCACCCGCTACCGAGCCGAGCCCGTCAACAGATAGACGCCCCGCCACGTAGCACCACTCATCCAGGTCGACCAACGGCAGGGAGGTGAGCTGGTGGAGATCGGTCGAGTCGGGTTTCCAGTCGCCGAGGCTGAACAGCACCGGCACCAGGCCTGCGGGAAGCCTCCTGGTCTCCCGCACCAGGGCGTTGACGTTTCCCATCCACGACAACGGCACTAGGGTGGACTGTTCGTCCCTTCACCGATAGGAGAGAGTCCATGTCGCATTCCGGCGCGCCGGAACCGGTGCAGCCCATCCCCGCCACTGCTGAGGAGGCGTTGGCTGCCGCTCGCACCCGATTCGAAGTGCTGGATCTGGAAGGAAACCCGGCGCCGTTGCACGTGGCTGAATTCGACATCGGCTTCCTCGTCCACGCCGTCATGCCCCCGCCGCCGCCCGGCACTCAGGTGCCGTTGGGTGGCAGTCACATGGTGATCTCCAAAAGCGACGGAGCCGTCACCCATGTTCCCAACTTTCCGCCGGACTCCGCGATCGAGCTGTACCGCAGCCTGCGCCGGCCCAATGGCTGAGACGGCCCACCTGAGGGCTGGAAGGCTTTGGACCGGATGTCCGATACAGCACTGCGGAACAACAGAGTTGAGAGATCAGAAGGGCCGAGAACGCCCAGCCTGCTGAGCATCGGCGGCTGGGTCGGCGAACTCCCCGCGTAGGCCGAACCCCCTGCCAACTTCCCCGCACAGGCCGAGCGCGCTGGCCCACTACTGTGATCGAGTTCGGCAGCGGCGGCGACGAGGAGCGACGTGACAGTGGCATCGGTGGGCATTCCCGCGGAAGGAGTGCCCGGTCGCGTGGGCGCATGGTGGCGTGCCGGTGGACGGGGCGGCAGCACCGCCTACGTCGTCGCCCCGGTCGGTGTCGATGCCGGGGGCGTCATGCAGCGGGTGCACGAGGACGTACCGGGGAGTGTTCTCGTCGACGCCACCGGCCTCACCGCCGAGCAGGTCATGCAGCAGGCCCTTGCGGCACTCGGCGTCGATCTGTCCGCGGACGAGCGGGACGACTGGCGTTTCGCGCTCGGCTCGTGGCCCGAGGAGCGGTTGCTGCTGGTCGTCAACGCCCACCGCGCCGGGCCGACACGGCGGTCGTACGAGGCCGAGCGGTTGGCGACCTCGACCCTTCCGCGGCTGGCGCGTGGCGAGTTGGGCGTGGTGGTCCACGTGGTTCCCGAGTTGTTGCCGGCCCACGTTTATCCCACAGCGGTGTTTCGGCTGTCCGCGGCAGCCGTCGAGCATCCGCCGGCGGTAAAGGAGTCCGTTGCCGTGCGGGCGTTGGCACTGGCCGAGCCCCGCTTCGCACCCGTCCCCGTCTGGGCCCGACTTGTCACCGCGCTGACCGATGAAGCGGCATCCGAGGACGAACTCGCTGAATTCGCGAGGGAAAGGCCCGAAATTCTTCGGCTGGGACCTCTCGGGGTTTCCTTTGTGGACGAGGGCCTGGCCGAGACCTTGTGCCAGGAGTTCGAATCTGCCGAACTCTCCAGCGTCCATGAGCAGTTGGCTGGTTGGCTGATGAGCTCGGCTTCGGATTTTCGCCACCCCGAGGGGTGGGCCGAAGGCGGTGCCGTCGGCCGGTACGCGGCCACTGGGCTCGCCATGCACGCCGTACAGGCAGGAACGTTCGACGAAGTTCTTCGGGACGGACGCGTCATCGCCAATCTGCCGCAAACGGCACTCATGGACGCGGCACGAAGCATCAGCTTCATCATCTCCGGAAACACGGCTGCCGCCGACGCGATTCATCTGTGGGGGTGGGGAGTCACACCGCGGCATCAGGCAGAGTGGGCTTCGTGGCTGCACTTGATGGCGCTTTCGCGCGACGATCTCGAATTCGCGTCCGCTGTCGCCACGTCTGGTGTGGCACTGCCCTGGCAGGTCAAGTGGGCCCATTGGCGGCCGCCGGGTGGCTATCACGTGCGCTACCTGCGGGCCGGGAGATTTGCCGCCCTGGCGGAGGTGCGCTGGCAGGGGCGACCCGCCATCGCCGGTTTGCAGCAGCGGACGGTGGACGGTGCACAGCAGCCGTTCGTCTCGATCTGGGACGTGGAGACGGGAGAGCGTGTCACCCACCCTTGGGAACACGACGAGATTCCGGCGGAGCATCGTGCAGACCTCACCTGGCCCGCGTCCCCCGGGAGCGGCTCCGTCGCGCCTTCTCGTGTCCAAGAACTGTTCGCCTCGTCGTCGCCCCGACGAAGCAAGCGCGCTTTCATGCTGCCCTGCGAGCCGCTGGCCGTGGGGGAGGTCGTCGTCTTCGCAGGAGACTTGGGACTGATCGTCATCAAGCCCGCGGACGGCGTGAACATCTCCGACTTCGGCGCCTCGCAGCGACCCCTGAGCTGGGACTACGCGGACGCGGGCCCGTGCAGTCCGATCGACTCGCCGGCGCCGGGCCACGAGGACCTCATCGCTCTGTTCGGCGAGGACGCGCTCTATCCCATCGAGGTCGAGGACCTTCCGGATCGGCTCACCCACGCGGCGACGCGCGAACTCCTCCTCGATTTCGGTCTGCCGTACATGATGGAGGGGGCCATGGGGCTTTTCCCCTTCGGCAGCTGGGAGATCGGAATTCTCGACGAGCTGCCCTCCTGGCCCGGGGGAATCGAGCCCGTCGCCGAAAGCGGGCCCTTCTTCCAGATCGGCAAGTGGATGGGCGGCAAGCTCGTCATCGACGGCCCCACCGGACATGTCCTGCGCGTTCCCGCGGAGCCGGGCCAGGATCGCCTCGCCGGCCTTCCCGCCGCGCACAGCCTCGTGGATTTCCTCACCATGGTCGCTCTGTACGTCATCGGGCTGCGTACGCGGAGCATTCTGCCCCCGGCCAGCTCCGAGCGAGAGCAGATCACCTATTGGGTCCTGAGAGCACTGGTCGAAGTCGACGAGACAGGCGGTGACCAGCCCGCCTGGTCGTACGTGCTCCACAACGACTGACACAACAAGTGCCACACCGGTTTCGGCGCATCAGCCGGAGAGGCAGGCTGCAACCGCCGGCCTGCGCACCCGCGGGCGCCGATACCAACTCTTCACCACCGGCGCATGGCTACCACCCACGCTCACACCAGGTGAGTAGCTACCCGCCTTCGGACATGATGCGACGATCGAATGGCGGAGCATCCGTCCCCACTCCTTCCCCGTCGCCGGTACGGCAAACATCGAAGATCGCGTACGGCCGACGCGCCTCGTGCAAGTTTCCGGCACGTGGAAGCGATTGATCGCGGAATCTTGCAAGAATTGCGTGCTTGCACCCTGACCTGGTTCGAACTCCTTGCGCACGTTTCCGGTGTCGCCGCATCCTCTGTCAAACGTCGCATCGCGCGGCTCGAGGTGTCGGGAGTGATCCGTGGGCACACCCAACAGATCGATCGACGGGCGTTGGGCCGGGTCTCTGGCCCTGCCCGGAGTCTTGGCGGTGCCAGGCACCTCCGGTGACGAGGTGACCGATTCGCCGACTGCGCAGGAGGAAATCGTGCGGGCATGGACCACCACTGGCAGCGCCGATGCACTCACCCCGATCCACGCGCGGGACACCGGCCACCTGGAGGAGATCATCCTTCGGCTGCAACGCATCCCGGCCATCGCGCACACCCCGCCCCAGATCCTGCTCAGCGAACTGGTCGGCAGCGGGTAACGCGTCGGCGTACGCCCCGACCGGCACCCACGACGTGCAGGGCCGCATCCGGCCCCGCGCTCGATCACCCTGCGCCGAACCTCGGCACGCTCAGAACCCGGTAGCGGAGGTTGTCGTGCCCAGGCACGCCCGTCCTCGCGGGACAGGAGAGGGACATGCGGACAACCAAACGCCGCTCGCGACCGTGGCAGGCAGTCGCACTGCTAGCGGCCCTGAGCCTGGTCGGCGGATGTGCCATCGGCGGTGCCGACACGGCCCCGCTGGCCAGCAACGGACAACAGCTCGTCGGCGTCGTCGACGCCCCCGACTCGGTTTCCGGGAATGTCACCGTGTGGTCCTGGGACGTCGCCGCCGAGGGGTTGCAGGCGCTGGTGCCGGAGTTCCAGAAGAAGTACCCGAAGGTCTCGGTGACCATTGTGGACATCGGATACGACAACGCCTACGACAAGATCTCCGTCGGGTTGCAGTCCGGCTCCGGGCTCCCGGACGTGGTGACCGTCGGCACCGACCACATGGCCGGCTACACCGGGAACTTCCCGCACGGGTTCGTCGACCTGGCCCCGGCCGCGAACGGCGAGCAGCAGGACTTCGACCCGACCAAGTGGCAGGCGTCGACCGACGGCCACGACCACCTCTACAGCCTGCCCTGGGACTCCGGGCCGGTCGGGCTGTTCTACCGCCGGGACCACCTCGCCGCGGCAGGTGTCGACCCGGCCTCGCTGACCACCTGGCAACAGCTGCTCGACGCTGGGAAGAAGATCAAGGCGACCACCGGCAAGAAGCTGCTCATCGATGACATCACCAACGAATCCAGCATGTTCCCGCTGCTGCTGCAACAGCAGGGCGCCTCGTACTTCACCCCGGACGGCCGGGTGGCGCTGGACAGCCCGCAGGCGCTGCGGGCGCTGCGGCTGCTCAAGGACATGCAGGACGCCGACCTGATCGACAACGAGAAGGGCTGGGACGGACTGGTGTCGGCGACCAAGTCCGGGACGGCGGCCACCGCGCCGACCGCGGTCTGGTGGACCGGCACCCTCACCTCCGAGATGCCCGAGCTGGCCGGGAAGTTCGGCGTCCTCCCGCTGCCGGCCTTCGACCTCGGCGGCCCCACCACGTCCAACAGCGGCGGATCGACGCTGGCGATCCCCAGCCAGGCCGCGAACTCGACCGCGGCCTGGGCGTTCGTCCACTTCGCCCTGGCCAGCAGGAGCAACGCGGTCGAGATGATGCGGCAGCAGGGGTTGTTCCCGTCCTACCTGCCCGCGCTGTCCGACCCGTTCTTCGACGAACCCCAACCGTACTTCGGGGACCAGCCGGTCTACCGGCTGTTCGCCGACATGGTCGGGCACGCGCCGCCGTTCGTCTACACCACGGATTCCAGCCGGGCCAGCGACCTGGTGAACAACATGGTCGCCGGCGTCCTGCTGAACGGGAAGGACCCGGCGCAGGCCCTGCGCGACACCGCGCGGCAGATCGCCGACGCGACCGGTAGGGAGCTCGCCAATGACTAGCGAGGTCGCGGTGCCGACCAAGCCCGCGAGGACCGAGGAGCACCGGCGCGCGCTCGGCCGGTTCCGGGCGGGACGGCCGGGGTTCGGCTGGGTGTTCACCGCCCCCGCGGTGGCGTTGTTCGCCCTGTTCTTCGCCTATCCGCTGCTGGCCAGCCTGCTGCAGAGCTTCCTGGGCCGGCGCGACGGCCAGACCAGCTGGGTGGGACTCGCCCAGTACCGGCGGCTGCTCTCCGATCCGCAGGTGGGCACCGCGCTGGCCAACGCCGGGTTGATCCTGCTGGTGCAGGTGCCGGTGATGATCGGGCTGGCCCTGGTGCTCGCGCAGGTGCTCAACCAGTCCTGGCTGCGGTTCCGCACCTCGTGGCGGGTGGTGTTCTTCCTGCCCGCGGTGACCACGCTGGTCGCCTACGCCGTGGTGTTCCGCGTCCTGCTGACCACCGACGGCGGCGTGGTCAACCAGTTGCTCGGCTGGCTGCACCTGCCACCGGTGGATTGGCTGAACGATCCGGTGTGGGCGAAGGTGGCCGTGATCGGTTCGGTCACCTGGCGCTGGACCGGGTACAACGTGGTGATCCTGCTCGCCGGCCTGCAGGCGGTGCCCCGGGAGCAGTACGAGGCCGCCTCGATCGACGGGGCCGGCGCCGCGACCACTTTCCTCCGCGTGGTGCTACCCCAGCTAAAACCGGTGATCTTGTTCTGCACGGTCACCTCGACCATCGGCACGCTCCAGCTGTTCGACGAGAACTTCGTGCTCACCAAGGGCGGCCCGGACAACGCGACGCTGACCCCGGTGCTCTACCTCTACCGGGTCGGCTTCCAGCAACTCGACTTCGGCTACGCGGCCGCGATCGCCTGGTTGCTAGTGGTGCTCATCGGCGTGCTGTCGGCGGTCCAGTTCGCCGTGCTGGGGAGGAGGTCGTAGTGACCGGAACGGCAGAACGACGGACACCGGGTCGGCTGCTGGTCAGGGCCGGGCTCTACGCGCTGCTGGCGGTGGGTGCGGTGGTCAGCATCTTCCCGTTCTACTGGATGGCGGTGGCCGCCACGCACACCACCGCGGAGCTGTTCGAGTCGCCGCCGCCGTTCCTGCCCAGCGACCAGATCATGGCCAACCTGCGCGCGTTGCAGGACGAGGCCGATTTCGGGCAGGCCCTGGTAAACAGCGTGCTGATAGCGACGATCTACACCATCGGCAGTTCCGCGGTGAGCGCGCTGTGCGGGTACGGCCTTGGCCAAGTACCGCTTCCGCGGGCGTCGGATCCTGCTCGGCGTCCTGCTGGTCACCATCATGATCCCGGCCCAGGTGCTGCTCGTCCCGCTGTTCCAGATGATGGCCAGCGTCGGCTGGATCAACAGCTACCAGGCGGCCATCCTGCCGTTCCTGGCCAACGCGTTCGGCATCTTCCTGATGCGGCAGTCCTTCGTGGACTTCCCGGACGAGCTGATCGAGTCCGCCCGCCTGGACGGCGCCGGCGACCTGCGCATCTTCTACCGGATCGTGCTGCCGGTGTCCCGACCGCAGCTGGGCGCCCTGGCCATCTACACCTTCATGACCCAGTGGAACGCCTTCATCTGGCCGCTGCTGGTGTTGCAGACACCGGACAAGCGGACGATCCCGGTCGCGCTGAACACCATGATCGGGCTGACCCGCGTGGACTACGCCGGGCTGATGCTCGGTTCCTTCCTGGCCACGCTGCCGCTCGTCGTCGTGTTCGTGGCGTTCCAGCGGCAGTTCGTGTCCGGACTTCTCGGTGGGGCGGTGAAGCAGTGAGCATGACGAGGGTTCCCGGGCTGCTGTTCGGCGGCGACTACAACGCCGAGCAATGGCCGGAGGAGATGTGGGCGGAGGACGCCGCGCTGATGCGCCAGGCCGGCGTCAACCTGGTGACCGTCGGCGTGTTCGGCTGGTCCCGGCTGGAACCGGCCGAGGGGTCCTACGCCTTCGACTGGCTGGACCGGCTGCTGGACGTGCTGCACGAGCACGGCATCGCGGTCGACCTGGCGACCGCGACCGCGTCTCCCCCGGCGTGGCTGGTCCGCCGCTACCCGGAGGTGCTGCCGGTGACCGCGGACGGCGTCCGCCTGGAGTTCGGCAGCCGCCAGCACTACTGCCCGAGCTCACCGGTGTTCCGCCAGGCCGCCGCACGCCTCGTCGAGCGGCTGGCGGAGCGCTACCACGACCATCCCGCGGTGGCGATGTGGCACATCCACAACGAGTACGGCGACCACGTGACCGAGTGCTTCTGCCCGGTCTCCGCCGCGGACTTCCGGTCCTGGCTGCGCCGCCGGTACCGCACCGTGGACGCGTTGAACGCGGCGTGGGGCACGGCCTTCTGGAGCCAGCACTACTCCGACTGGTCGCACATCGAGCCGCCGCGCACCGCGCCCGGCCCGAGGAATCCGACCCAGCAGCTGGACTGGCAGCGGTTCAGCTCGGACGCGCTGCTGGAGTGCTACCGGGCGGAGAAGTCCGTGCTGGACCGGTACTCCGGGGCGGTTCCGGTGACGACGAACTTCATGAGCATGTTCCGCAGCCTCGACTACTGGGCGATGGCCGCCGAGGAGGACGTGGTCTCCGACGACGCCTACCCCGATCCGGCCGACCCGCAAGCGCACGTCCACGCGGCGATGAACTACGACCTGATGCGCTCGCTGCGGCACGGCGCCCCCTGGCTGCTGATGGAGCACGCGGCGTCCGCGGTCAGCTGGCGGCCGGTCAACGTGCCGAAGTCCGCCGACCTGTCGCGGTTGTGGAGCCTGCAAACGGTGGCCCGGGGCTCGGACGGCGTGCTGTTCTTCCAGTGGCGGGCGTCCGTCGCGGGCGCGGAGAAGTTCCACAGCGCCCTCCTGCCGCACCGCGGGACGGCGAGCCAGGGCTGGGCCCGCACGACTCGGCTCGGGGCGGACCTGCGACGGCTCGCCGAGGTGGCCGACAGCAGGGTGCCGGCCGAGGTGGCGGTGGTGCTGGACTGGCACAACTGGTGGGCGCTGGAACTGGACGAGCACCCCAGCAGCCGGATGCGGTGGCTGGACATCGTGCGCGCCTGGTACGAGCCGCTGTACGCGCGGAACCTGCCGGTGCGGTTCGTGCCGCCCGGTGCGGACCTGACCGGGGTGCGGCTGGTGCTGGCGCCGAACCTGTACCTGTGCGAGCCGGACACCGCGCATTGGCTGGCCCGGTACGTCGACGGCGGCGGGCACCTCGTGGTGGGGCCGTTCAGCGGCGTGGTGGACCGGGACGACCGGGTGCACCGCGGCGGGGCGCCCGGACCGCTCGGCGACCTGCTCGGGGTGGCCGTCGACGAGTGGTGGCCGCTGGCCGACAGGGCGGTCGCCCGGCTGGCGGCCGACGACGACGCCGACCCGGACCGCTACCGGCACGCCACGACCTGGGCGGAGTGGGTCGAAGTGAGCACTGCGGTCCCGGTCGCCCGGTACGCCGACGGCGAGCTGGCCGGCGTACCCGCGATCACCCGGAACCACCGGGGCGACGGGACCGCCTGGTACGTCGGCTGCGGCCTGAACTCCGGCGGGCTGGACACCCTTCTCGCTGACTGCCTCGGCGCTGCCGGCGTCACCCACGGGGAGACGCCGAGCGGGGTGGAGGCGGTCCGCCGAATCGGCACCGACGCCGAATACCTGTTCCTGCTCAATCACAACGTCGAGCCGGTGGCGGTCGGACAGCTGTTCCCGGCCGGGGTGGACCTGCTGACCGGGCGGCCGTCCGGAACCGAGATCGAGCTGCCCGCCCGAGGCGCGGCGGTGCTGCGCCGTCCACTGCGGACGGATGGTGCGGTCGACCGACCAGGCACCGGGACGGGAGAGGGGCGGATATGAGCGTCGTCCGGAGATTGGCCTGCGTGGCCGGTGCGGTGCTGCTCGGCACCGGACTGGTGCCTGTCGACGTCGCTACGTCTACCGCGGTCGCCCGGGGCGGGCCGCCGTCTCCGCCCTCGGCCGAACCGAGCGCCTGGCCGGACGTGCTGGACCTGCACGGCACCCCCACCAGCGCCGAACCACCCGAGTTCAACCCGCTGAACGCCTTCTCCGACGCCGGTGCCTGGCACGGCTACGGCCTGCCCACCCCGGGCGACCGCCGACTCGCCGGCGGGTTCACCGGTCCGCTGTACCTCGCCCAGGAATACCCCTGGTACCTGAGCAGCGAGTTCACCCGCATCCGGCTGCGCGACGCGGACACCGGCCGGCCAATCGACCTCGGCGCCGACCCGCACCCCCAGCTGGTGTCCTACCCCGGCGCGTTGGAGCAGAGCTACGACGTCGACGGCGTGCACCTGACGCTCCGGCTGCAGTTCACCGGCAACCGCACCGCGCTGGTGCAAGCCCGGATGGGGAGCGACCGCCCGCGCCGGCTGGAGGTCGGCTGGGACGGCAGCCTGCTCACCCCCGCCAGGGCCACGGTGCGCGACGCGCTCGCGCTGGCCGCGACCGGCAGCGGGGTCGCGGTCGACTTCGCCCGGGTCCGGGACACCTGGAACTTCCTGACCGGCGGCGAGGAACGATTCGAGGTGCGCCACGCCGAGCCGGTGACCACCACCGTCACCGGCAGCTCCTACACGACCGAGCTGCGCACCCCGCTGTCCCTGCCCGCCGGCGGCATCCGCGACCTGGCCTGGACCGAGACCTACACCTTCACCGCCGAGGAGCGGACCGCCCAGGAACCGATGATCGACCGGGCGCTGCACCAGCCGCACCGGGCCGCCGATGAGACCCGGCAGCGCTGGCAGCGCTACCTCGGCTCGGCGCTGTCCGGGATGCCTGCCGAGCACGCCGGGCTGGCGGTGAAGAGCGTGCAAACGCTCGTCACCAACTGGCGCAGCCCGGCGGGGAAACTGGTCTCGGACGGGATCACGCCGTCGCTGACCTACAAGTGGTTCGCCGGCGGTTTCTGGGCCTGGGACTCGTGGAAGACGGCGGTCGGGGCCGCCCAGTTCGACCCGGCGCTGGCCGAGTCCACCATCCGATCGGCCTTCGACCACCAGCTCACCGCGGACTCGGCGCACCCGCAGGACGCCGGCATGGTCCCGGACTGCGTCTTCTACAACGATCCCGCGCAGGGCGGCGGGAACTGGAACGAGCGCAACAGCAAACCGCCGCTGGCGGGGTGGGCCGTCTGGGAGGTATTCCAGCGCAACGGCGACCTGCGCTTCCTGGCCGACATGTACCCGAAGCTCGTGGCCTTCCACGACTGGTGGTACCGCACCCGCGATCACGACCACAACGGCATCGCCGAGTACGGGGCCACTCCGGACCCGCAGAACGCCACGCCCGCCGACATCCGGCAGGCCGCCGCGTGGGAGAGCGGGATGGACAACGCGCCCCGGTTCGACCGCTCCGGGGTGCTGGCCAACACCGATCCGGCCGGCCGGGTGATCGGGTACTCGTTGGACCAGGAGTCCGTCGACCTCAACGCCTACCTCGCCGCCGACAAGCGGTACCTGGCCCGGATCGCGGCCGCGCTGGGCAGGCCGGCGGACGCGCTGCGGTTCGGCGCGCAGTCCGAACGCGTCGCGGCCTGGCTGCGCGAGCACGCCTTCGACCCGGCCAGCGGCTACTACTACGACGTGGACGCCGCAACGAAGCGGCCACTGGCGGAGCGCGGCATGGGCATCGAGGGGGCGATACCGCTGTGGGCGGGCGTGGCGTCACCGCCGCAGGCGGCCGGCGTGCGGCGGGCGCTGGTCGACCCGCACGCGTTCGGCACCTACCTGCCGTTCCCGACGGTCTCGGTGTCCGCACCCGGGTTCGACCAGACCGCCTACTGGCGCGGACCGAACTGGCTGGACCAGACGTACTTCGCCATCAGCGGGCTGACCGACTACGGCTACCGACCGGACGCGACGCGGGCCGCGACCGCGCTGGTCCGGCGGGCCGACGGGCTCCTCGGCAACGCGCCGATCGGGGAGAACTACGACCCGCTCAACGGCACCCGGCTGAACTCCAGCAACTTCAGCTGGTCGGCGTCGGTGCTGCTGGTGCTGGCGAAGTCGACGCCGCGGTAGCCGCCCCCAGCGGGAACGCACCTGTTATCAACTGTCCAATATAGACAACCTGAATCCCGTTGTTCACAGCACCCAAAGGCGGATTCAACTGGTCGTCCTATTCAACACCACGATCACGGAGGTGTTGAATGGGACGACCACGGGGTTGGGCAACGGCCGCGACGGGCAGGCCGCCGATGCGCCAACGGGATGTCCGAATCGGATTCCTGGCGGGTCGGGAAGTGTCCAAGTTGGATTACTGGGGAGTTGGCGCGTCTTGATCAGCCCAAGTGGCACCGGGGTTTCACCGCTCCCGGAACGCGCGGTCGAGCACAGCCACCGCGCGATCTGCTTGGTCCACGGTCAACACCACAGGCGGTTTGATCTTCAGGACGTTGTCCGCGGGCCCGTCGGTGGACAGCAGCACGCCCTCCCGCTTGGCCTCCTCCACGACCCGCCGCGCCGCCGCGGCGTCCGGTTCCTTGCGCCGTCGGTCGGAAACCAGATCGACGCCGAGGAACAGCCCGCGCCCGCGCACGTCCCCGATTACCTCGTGGTGCGCCGCCAAGGCCGACAGCCTGTCCTTGAAGTGCGCGCCGACGGTCGCCGCGTTCGCCATTAACCGCTCGTCCTCCACTGCATCCAGCACCGCCAGGCCCACCGCGCAGGAAACGGGATTGCCCGCGAACGTGTTGAAGTACTCCATGCCGGTCACGAATCGCCGCGCCACCTGCGGTGTCGTCACGACCGCGCCGATCGGATGGCCGTTGCCGATCGGCTTGCCGAGCGTGACGACGTCCGGCACCACGCCGTGCGCTTCGAACGCCCACATGTGCGTGCCGACCCGGCCGAACCCGCACTGCACCTCGTCCGCGATGCACAGACCACCTGCCTCCCGAACGGCCGCGTAGGCGGCTTCGAGGTAACCATCGGCGAGCTCCAGCTGCCCGGCGCACCCGGGCATCGACTCGTGGATGAACGCGGCGGGCGGCAGCTCCGCGCACTGCGCCGCGACCTCCGCCGCGTACCGCGGGCCATCTCCGCCGAACTCGCCCCGGTACGGGTCGGGAACCGGGCAGATCCGCACCCGCTCCCCCGGCCCGGTGCCACCGGCGCGGTTGAACTTGTACGGGCTGATCTCGATCAACGAGCTCAGGTTGCCGTGGTAGGCCCAGTCCAGCACCAACGCGTGCTCCCGCCTGGTGGCGGTGCGCGCCAGCCGCAGCGCCAGGTCGTTGGCCTCGCTGCCGGAGTTGGTGAGCAGCACAACGTTCAGCGGATCCGGGAAGGTGGCCGCCAGCCGCCGGGCGAACTCGGTGATCCCGGCGTGCAGGTACCGGGTGTTGGTGTTGAGCACCGCCGCCTGCGCGGACAGCGCTTCGACCACCCGCGGGTGGCAGTGCCCCACGTGGCAAACGTTGTTGACCAGATCCAGGTAGCGCCGCCCGTCCGCATCGATCAGCTCGGCACCTTCACCGGCCACGATGTGCAGCGGCTCAGCGTAGCTCAGCGACAACGCGGTGGACAGGTTCGTCCGACGACGAGCCGCGATGTCCGCCGCGGAGCGGACTGGATCGACCGCGGTGGGCTCCGGCGCGCGCAGGATCAGGTTCGGGTTCGGCGAGATGCTCTCCCACACGTCGACCTCGTCCGGGCGCACCGCGCCGGGCAGATCGGTCGAGCGACCCAGCAGGGTCGTGAACAACTGCACGTGGATGTGCGGTGGCCAGCCGCCGTTCTCCGGCGCCGAACCAGTCCAGCCGATCCGCTCGCCCCGCCGGACGGCGTCCCCGGGCCGTAGCTCGGTCGTGCTCGCCTCGCTGAGATGCCCCACCAGCAGCCAGAACGGCGTACCGTCCCCGCAGCGGTGTTCGAGCAGCAGCACGCCGCCGTAGTCGCAGTCCGCCGGACGGTAGTCCACCGCGGTGACCACGCCGTCCAGCGGCGCGAACACCGGCTCGTCGGCGGCGGTGAACACATCGATCGCCATGTGCACGCTGCGCCGGCCGCGCTGCCCCGCGAACGCCTCGGAGCGGTACACGAGGCGGTCCTCCCGGTACCGGCCGAGCGCGATGGCGCTGCCGGTGGCCCGGACCTGCGCGTCGATGGCCGCTGCAACCCGATCCGCACCGTGCTGCATCTGCAATTCCGCTGGTCCCCGCGCCGTCCAGTCGATGCGGTGCACGTCAGCCGTGCTCAGATCCGTGCGCAGCATCGGCGCCGGATCGCAGGCGGCGGACCGCAACCAGGTCACGACGTTTCGCTCGGCCGCGACCGCGCGGTAGCCGCAGGCATCGCGGTATCGCGCGGCCAGCAGCGGTCGGGGCTCCGCGGCCAGGTCCGAGATCAGCGCGCGGATCGCGGGCTGGCTGATCGACAGGTACCGGTTGTCCGGGTCGGCGGCGCGCTGTTCGGCGGCGTTGGTGATGCTCATCGCGAGCCGGGCGTCGACCAGCTCGGGCAGCAACCGGAGTTCGGCCGCGGTCAGCGGCGATTCCTGGTGGTAGCCGGAAACCACCTGGCACGCTGCGGATACCGGGTCCGGCACTCCCAGCTGCGCGTATGCCACTGCGACCGCCAGCCCGCAGACACGCGGTGCGCGCACGACATCGCCCAAGTCGATGATCCCAGCGATCGACCCGTCGTCCGCGACGATCACGTTGTTCTCGTTGGCATCGTTGTGGATCGCCTGCTGCGGGAGCTCCAGCAGATCCGGCAAGAGTTCGCCGAACCGCTGCAGCGCCGCGGCCACGAACGGCCGATCGGTCTCGTCGACCAGCGACAGCATCGCCAGGAGTTCCTTCGCCTGCAACGGGTTCCACCGGTAAGCCCGATCCAGCTCGGAGTGTTCGAAGCCCACCAGCGCCCGGTCCAGCCGCGCGACCGCCGCACCCAAGGCCGCGAACCGCGCCGGTTCCGGCGGACCGGCTTGGGACCACTCGCGGCCGTCCACCCAGTCGAGCAGGTGCGCGGTCCGGGATTTCCCGTCCACCACGGCGGTGCCGGACGCCGCCAGAGTCGTCGTGCCAGCATCGGAAAGCCATACCAGCAAAGCGTTCTGCAGCGCGAGATCGGATTCCCCGGTGTCCGCCGAGTAGACCTTCAGCAGGTAGCGCGGTCTGCCGCCTACGTCCAGCCGCGCGTTGGCGTGGCGCTCTCCTGGCAGCGGCGTGACTTCCGCAGCCACCCCGAACAGGTCCGCGGCAACTGCGGAAAGCATCTCGGCCGATGAGGTCCTCCGGCGAATCTCCATACGCCGGAAGCTAAGCCGCGCCCGAACCGATGTCGATGAAACGACCGCAACCTCCCCCGGAAATGCAAGAATCCCGGACATGGACGACGTAGATCGAAGAATCTTGCGCGAACTCGGCCGAAATGCCCGAACCTCGCTGGAACGTCTTGCCGAGGTTTCCGGGCTCGCCGCATCCTCTGTCAAACGTCGCATGGCGCGGCTCGAAGCGTCGGGTGTGATCCGCGGGTACACAGTTCAACTCGATCAGCGAAGGCTCGGATTGGGACTGCAAGCCCTGATCGGCGTCTTCGCCGCCGCCGGGACCACCCGCGAGGCGCTGACCGCACTGCTCACCGAGCAGGAGGAGATCGTGCGGGCGTGGACCACGGCGGGCAGTGCCGACGCCCTGGCGCTGATCCACGCACGGGACTCCGATCACCTCGAACAGATCATCCTGCGGCTGCAGCGGACGAAGGCAGTCGTGCACACCAGGACCCAGATCCTGCTCACCGAACTGGTCAGCCGGGGCTGACCCCGCGTCCCGCGCGTCCCACCGAACCTGCAGGGAGGCACGGCATGGCAGCACCTTCACCGACCACACCAGGTGGTCGCAGCACCACCGTCAGGATGGACACCGGGCTGCGCCGGGACATCGGGCGCCGGAGCCTGCTGTTCACCGGCGTTGGATCGATCATCGGCTCGGGTTGGCTGTTCGGCGCGCTGAGCGCGGCGCAAATCGCCGGTCCCGGTGCGATCTTCTCCTGGATCATCGGTGCGGTCATGGTGGCGCTGATCGGCCTCACCTTCGCCGAACTGTCCGTGATGTTCCCGGTGACCGGTGGGGTCATCCGGTTCCCGCAGTACGGATTCGGTTCCTTCGCGGGCTTCTTCGCCGGCTGGGTGATGTGGGTGGCCTGCGCGGCGTCCGCGCCGAGCGAGGTCCTCGCGGTGATCCAGTACGCCAAGCCCTACCTGCCGTGGCTGATGACCTCCGAGGACGGCGTACTGGTCGCGACCCCGTCCGGGCTGCTCGTCGCGATCGCGCTGATGGCGGTGTTCAGCGTCATCAACGTGCTCGGGGTGAAGGCCTTCGTGCGGTTCAACGACCTGCTGGTCTGGTGGAAGCTGCTGGTCATCGTGGTGGTGATCGGCACGTTCTTCGCGCTGTCGTTCAACCCGGACAACCTGGTCGCGCACGGCGGGATGTTCCCCAACGGCGGCGCCGCGGTGTTCACCGCGCTGCCCGCGGGCGGCATCGTGTTCGCCTACCTCGGCTTCCGGCAGGGCGTCGAATTCGCCGGCGAGTCCGCGAACCCGCAGCGCAACGTGCCGTTCGCGGTGATCGGCTCCATCGTGGTCACCGCCCTGCTATACGTGCTGCTGCAGATCGCGTTCATCACCGGACTGCCCAGCGAACTGCTCGGCGCCGGGTGGTCCGAGGTCACCTTCACCGATGTCGCAGGCCCGCTAGCCGGGTTGGCAACCCTGCTCGGCGCGACCTGGCTGGCGATCACCCTCTACGTGGACGCGATCGTCTCCCCCGGCGACACCGGGCTGATCTACACCGCGGTGACCACCCGAATCGCCTACGCCAACGCCCAGAACGGCAACGCACCGCTGGCGCTGACCAAGCTCAACCGGCGCGGTGTGCCGTGGTTGGCCGCGGTGTTCACCTTCGTCTTCGGCTGCGTGTTCTTCCTGCCCTTCCCCGGCTGGCAGAAGATCATCGGATTCATCACCTCGGCGACGGTGCTCACCTTCGCGTTCGGCCCTGTGGTCTACGGCGCGCTGCGGCGAACCCTGCCGGACCAGCCGCGACCGTTCCGGCTGCCCGGCGGCGACACCATCGCCTACCTGGCCTTCCTGTCGGCGAACCTGATCGTGTTCTGGACCGGGTGGCAGATCAACGAGAAGCTCTTCCTGGCGATCGCGCTCGGCTACATCTTCCTGATCGGCTACCGGCGGTTCGCCCGGCGCAAACTCCCGGCGCTGGACCTGCGCGCCGGGTCATGGTGCATGCTGTGGATCGCGGGCATGGCGATCATCAGCTACTTCGGCGAGTTCGGCGCCGACCCGGACGCCCTGCTGCCCGGCGGCAACGGTCCCATCGGCATGGTCTCCGGCACCGTGATCATGGCGGTGTTCAGCGCAGCCATCTACGGCTATGCGATGATCACCCGCCCCAGCTTCGAGAACACCGTCGCGAACATCGCAGGCGACGACTCCTGACGCAGTCGGCGCGTGCGCGACCGCCAGGAAACGCGCAGTCGCGCACGCTCGGTTCGGCGACCATTCCGGTTCGTTGGAGTGGCTCGCCCAGCGACCGCCGCGCCGGGACACCATCGCCAATAGGACGCCTACGGATTCAACTCCCGCTCCGCAGAGGCATCCCGCTCCTGCGGCGCCGGGCGCGCCGCACCCTGCGGCAGCGCCACGGGGACTTCCTGCATCGCCAACGAAGTGTTGCGCACGTAGGCACGCGCCCGATCCGGCTCGGCCTCACGCTCGTCGTGCCAGAGCGGTTTGCGGTCGACCCCCAGCCGCAGGACCTCAGGCCGCGCGTAGTGCCCCTTCCCGTCGACCCAGGCCTTCACAACCCCGACATCGGCGAAGTCGATCGTGGCGGTGACCAGCTTTTCGTCCGAGCCCGTATGCGGTCCGCCGAGGAAGGAGTTGAAGGGGTGAATGACCGCAGACCAGCCGCCCCCGGCTGTTACGAAGGTCTGCTCGCCGAGGTTGTCGCGCATCCAGGCGAGACAGGTCTCGTCGACCGGGTTGGCTGCACAGACGACGAATACCTGCGCGGTGAGCGCATGGGTCTTCATCATGGCCTCGATCTGCGCATCCGCGACGGTTTCGAACCCGGCCATCGTCGATAGGGCCGGCCACGCCGCGGCGTGGATCTGCTGCTCCTGTTCCAGCAAGGCCTGACGGGCCAGATTCATCGTGTGCTCCCAGCAGGACAGGCCGCCGATGCGGCCGGAGCGAGAGTCGAACACCGATAGCGTCGCGCCCCCGCCCTGAGCCCACACGATGCGTTCGGCATAGGTGGGCTGGAGCTTGCGATGGACACCCAGCAGGCTCCCGTCCGCGTCGATGAAGACCTGCGAGTTGAAGCAGGTCCGGGTACCACGGAGCCGCTCGCTGATGCCCAGAACCACCTCGACACCGGCCCTCGCGCACGCCGCCTGAACGCGCTCGATCTCAGGCCCTGGAACCTCAACAGAGGCATCGGTGTACTGGACGTTGGCGGCGACCTGCTGCAGCGGCGGGTAACACTCGATCCAGTACGGGTATCCAGGGACAAAGGTCTCCGGGAAGACGAGCAACTCGACACCGTCTCGGCCCGCTTGTTCAACGAAACCGATCACCTTGTCGATGGTCGCTTCGGTGTTCATGAACACGGGCGCGGCGTGCACCGCCGCCACCGTGCGGGCGGTGCCCTCAGAGCGCGTCACGGAAACCTCCTCGGCATATGCGATGAACTGCGAGCAAGTTAATACGAACACCTATTATCCGAATACGCAATATCTGACCTAAACGCAATTCACTGTCCATTATGGACATATGTATGAGCTGGGGGCAGAATGCAGAGTGGTGGGTTCCTCGCCCCTAGCTGCTCAGCCGACGTTGCGGACCCTTCTACTGCGCGAGCCCTTCTTGACGATCTTGATCCCCTCAGCGGTCTCCAGTCGAAGCCCGTCGGCCACGGGGGTTCCACGACGTCGGCGCTCCTCGGTCAGCAGGCGGCTGAGGCAGTGGGCGAGTTCGTCGGTGAGCGTGGCACGATAGGTGATCACGTGGGGTCCTGGATCTGCGGAAGACGATCTTGTGGTGAGACCTCTTCTACCAGGACCCCACGCCCACTCTCGTCAAACCCCCAGCGCACACCACCTCAAGACCTCAGCCCTCGTTCCACTGAGATCACCTCATCGCAGACCAGGTCGACAGTGGGGGTGACGGAGTGGCAGGTTACTGCCACCCCTCCGGAGCGCCGTTCGGCGACACTCGTAGCGGTGGCAACTTGCTGTCCAAGGCTTGTGCCCAAGATCGCGATCTACCTACATTCTGCACCAGGGTCCTACGAGTGTCCGACAGCTCGGGCGGATGCCGACGACACTCGCGGGCCCACGGCTGACCCGACGTGCGGCCCGAGGCGACCACTGCGGGCCGCTGCCGATCACCGAAGGCACAGTGACCCGGCTGACTGGCCATCACCCGCCCAGCCGCGGGAAAGAGATCCGCGCGGATTTGGTAGTCCTAAGTAGACGCTGCCGAGGATGGTCCCGACCGCTGGTCCGCCACCCGCACCAAATCCGACAGCCCGGTCCCTGATCGCGGACTGCGGCGGGCGTGGGACAAGCCTGCCTCACCCGAGTGGCTCACCCCCTCCCGCAACCGACACGGGTTTCGGAAACTCCGTGCGAAGCCCCGACCCCGTCGCATTTCCATTCACATCGACCACCGGAAAGGTGCCAAGTCCCCGCATTCGACAGACCATTTCCGATTCCGGAGATCGCTGGAGAAAACAGTGACCGAAGCCGATTCCGCATCCACCTTCCCCGAAGCGCGCACCTGCCCCTACCAGCCGCCGAGCACGTACCGCGAATTTCAGCAGCGCGGCCCGCTGTGCCGGGTCGAGCAGTACGACGGCGCGATGGCGTGGGTCGTCACGCGTTACGACACGGCCCGCCGGCTGCTGGCCGACCACCGCCTTTCCGCCGACCGGACCCATCCGGGCTTTCCGCTCCTATCCGCCCGCTTCGAAGCGGTTCGCGAGCAACAACCTCGGCTGCCGCTCGTGGCGATGGACCCGCCGGAGCACGGCGTGTACCGCCGGATGGTGCTCAAGGAATTCACCGTGAAGCGAGTCCGCGAATTGCGCCCTGCCCTGGAGCGGATCGCGCGTCGATTCGCCGACGACCTGGTCGCCGCCGGACCGCCGGCCGACCTGGTGCCGACGTTCGCCCTGCCAGTGCCGTCGATGGTCATCTGCGAGGTGCTCGGCGTGCCGTTCGACGACCACGACTTCTTCCGGGACGTCGGCCAGCGCATGGCGGAAAGCGCCGACCCGGAGGACATCGCCGCCGCGCGCGGCGAAATGGTCGAGTACCTCGACCGGCTGGTCACCGCACAGCAACGCGACCCGGGCCCCGGCCTGATCAGCCGGCTGGTCACCGAGCGCCTCGCCAGGGGCGAGCTGGACCGCGAAGCCGTCGTGACGATGGCCGAGTTCCTGCTGGTCGCCGGACACGAGACCACGGCGTCGATGATCTCGCTGAGCGTCCTCACACTGCTGGAGCACCCCGAGCAGCTCGCCATCCTGCGGTCCGATCCGAGCGCGATGCCGTCCGCGGTGGAGGAGCTGCTGCGCTACCTCTCGGTCGCGGACCTCGGCGGTGTGCGAGTCGCCGTCGCCGACATCGAGGTCGACGGCCGGCTGATCAGGGCCGGCGACGGTGTGATCGTGCCGAACGCGCTGGCCAACCGGGATCCGCACGTCTTCGCCGACCCGGACGCCTTCGACATCCGGCGGGAAGCGCGGCATCACGTCGCGTTCGGCTTCGGCGTGCACCAGTGCCTCGGCCAGAACCTGGCGCGGGCGGAGCTGGAGATCGCGCTGTCCGTCCTGCTGGAGCGGCTGCCCACGCTGTCGCTCGCCGTCGACGACGTACGGGAGTTGCCGGTGCGGGCTGCGACCACGATCCAGGGGATCAACAAGCTGCCGATCACTTGGTGATCAGGTCGATCAGGTCGGCCTCTTGCCGGACAACCCATCGAGTCGACTCGCCACGACCGGCCCGATTTGGGACAGCGCCTCGGGTTTCATCAGATAGTCGTGTTCGCTGCCGATCTCGTGAACCTCGATCTGACCGTTGACGCACGGGATCCACGCTTGCCGAGCACGCCACGGCTCGGGCGCACCGCCTGCCCCTTCGCCGACGGCGGTGAACAACAACAGGTCACCGTGGAACCGGCCGGGACGGTACTGCCCGAGGGCTCGCTCGTGCCGCGCGTGGCTCCGGCAAAGGCGGTCGAGGATCTGTTCGTCGAGGACGAACGCGGCCGATTCGCCGGCGTCCGCGCCGATGACGTCGATGAACATGTCGCGGACATCGCGGTCCGCCGCGGGTGGCGGCAGTTCTCGCTGGTCGGTCGGCGCCGGGAACGAATCGACCAACACGAGCAGTTCGACCTCGCCGCCTTCGTCCTGGATCATCGTGGCGACGGCGTGCGCGATGATGCCGCCGAACGACCAGCCGAGCAACCGGTACGGTCCAGTCGGCTGCACGGCTCGGATGTGCGCCAGGTAATCGGACGCCATTTCCTCGACGCCGATTGGACCGGAAAGATCTTCGGTCAGATCCCGGGCTTGCAGGCCGTACACCGGTTGTTCGGGGTCGAGGTGCGGAAGCAGCCCGGCGTACGGCCAGCTGATCCCGCCGGCCGGGTGGACGCAGAACAGCGGCCGGCGGCTGCCGGTCGTGCGCAGCGGCAGGAGAACGTCCAGGCCGCTACCGATGTCTCCCGAATCCAGGCGGCGGCTCAGGTCCGCCGCTGTCGGCGCCTCGAAGAGCGCCCCCACTCCCAAAGTCACGTCGAAGTCCTTGCGGATGCGGGAGACCAGCCGGGTGGCGAGCAAGGAATGCCCGCCCAGGTCGAAGAAATTGTCGTCGACGCCGACGCGCTCGACGCCCAGTACTTGGGCGAACAGGTCGCACAGGAGCACTTCGGTGCGGGTGCGCGGCGGCCTCGACCGGCCACCGCCGGTGAACGTGGGTGCCGGCAGCGCTTTGCGGTCCAACTTGCCGTTCGCCGTGACCGGCATCTCCTCCAACGCCACCACTGCGGCCGGCACCATGTACTCCGGCAAGAACTCGCGCGCGAACCGCCGGACCTCGTCACCGTCGACCTGGGCCCCCGCGGCGGGCACCACGAACGCCACCAGTCGTTTGTCGCCCGGCCGATCCTCGCGGACGACCACTGCGGCCCGGGCGATTCCGGGATGCGCGGCAAGGGTGTTCTCGATCTCGCCGGGCTCGATGCGGAAACCCCGCACCTTCACCTGGTCGTCAGCCCGCCCCATGTACTCCAGTTCGCCGTCATGGTTCCACCGCACGAGGTCCCCGGTCCGGTACATCCGGCTGCCCACCGGATCTCCCGGCTTGGCGAAGGGGTTCGCCACGAACCGTTCCGCGGTGAGTCCCGGGCGGGCCCAGTAACCGCGCGCCAATCCCGTGCCGCCCACGTAAAGCTCCCCGACCACGCCCGGCGGGGTCGGCCGCAACCAGCGATCCAGCACGTACACCCGCGTGTTGGCGATCGGGCCACCGATCGATGGCGGTCGCGTGTCATCGCACCAGGCCAACGTCGACCAGATGGTCGTCTCCGTCGGGCCGTAGACGTTCACGACTCGACCGCCGGTCGCATGCATTTCGGCGACGAGCTCGGCGGGCAGTGGCTCGCCACCGGACAACATCGTGAGGTTCTCGAAATTCGCGCCGCAGAAACCGATCAGTCCCTGCCACAACGAGGGCGTGGCCTGCACGATCGACACTTCTTCCTGCTCGATCAGGGTGGTCAGCAGCGCCGGATCGCGAACCGTCCCGTCGTCGGCGACCACGACGGTGGCGCCGGCCAGGAGCGGGCCGAGCAGTTCCAGGGCGGCGATGTCGAACGCGAGCGTTGTGACCGCGAGCCAGCGGTCCGACTCGTCGAGCCGCAACGCCTCGCCCATGCCGAGCAGCAGGTTCCGCAGGGCCAGCTCGGGGACGACCACGCCCTTGGGCTTCCCGCTGGACCCGGACGTGTAGATGACGTACGCGGGGTGCAGCGGATGTGGGGCAGCCGGGCGGTCCGCGTCGGTGAGGTCCGTTGCCGGTAGCCGGTAGAGCGAGTCCCGTACCTCGCCGTCATCCAGCACGACCAGCGGTCGGGACACCCCGGGCAGTCGTCGGGCCGTGTCAGCGGTGGTCAACACGATCGCCGGGTCGGCGTTGTCGAGCACGTGCCGGATGCGTTCCCCAGGATGGGCCGGGTCGATCGGCAGGTAGGCGCCACCGGTCTTCAGCACGGCCAGCAGGGCGACCACCATCTCCGCCGAGCGCGGCATCGCCAGGGCGACCACGCGCTCCGGGCCCGCGCCCAGGCCGATGAGGTGGCGGGCGAGCCGATTCGCGCGCGAGTTCAACTCCGCGTAGGTCAGCCTCGCCATGCCGGACACGACCGCCTCGGCGCTCGCGGACTTGCCGGCCTGGGCCTCGAACAACGCGAACACCGACGACTCCGGTTGCAGGTCCGCCTCGGTGGCGTTGCACTCGACCAACAACCGTTCCCTTTCGGCCGCGGTGACCGCATCGATGTCCGCAACGTTCCGGTCCGGGTCGTCGGCCACCATCCGCAACAGCGCGTGGAGCCGGTCCAGCAAGACCTCGATCGCCGGCCGGTCGAAGACGTCCGACCGGTAGTCCAAGCGCAGTTCCAAGCGCCGCCGCCCCTGCACGACGAGGCTGAGCGGGTAGTGCGTGGTGGTGTGGCTGTGCGCGTCAGCAACCCGCAACCCACCCACCGGGTCGAGCATGGCCGGATCGACCGGGAAGTTCTCGAACAGGACCAGGCTGTCGAAGAGTCCACTGTGTCCGGTCAGCCGGTGGATGTCGCTGAGTCCCAGGTGCTCGTGCTGCGTCATCCGCAGCTGGTCTTCCTGCACCCTGGAGAGCAGCGCGGAAACGGATTCGCCCGCGTTGATGCGGACGCGGACCGGCAGGGTGTTGACGAACAGGCCGACCATGCCCTCGATGCCCGGCAACTCCGGTGGCCGTCCGGCGACGGTGGCACCGAAGACCACGTCGTCGCTGCCGGTCAACTGCCCCAACAGCAGTGCCCACGCGCCGCGGACGAACGTGTTGAGCGTCCAGCCGCGGCGCCGTGCGAGGACCGTCATCGATTCGGTCAGCTCCGGCGGCAGTTCGAACGTGACCTGGTGACGTCGCGGCTGCGCTCGGACGACCTCCGCGGTCGGCGCGATGCGGGTCGGCGCCTCCAGTCCGCGCAGCATCTGCCGCCACGCGGCCGCCGCCGCCGGTCTGTCCTGCGCGGCTTGCCACGCCAGGAAATCCCGGTACGGGGTGGCCGGCGGCAGCCCGTCCTCTTCGCCGTGCTCGTAGAGGTGGAACAGATCGCGCAACAGCACGGGCATCGACCAGCCGTCCAGCAGGAGGTGGTGGTTGGTGAGCGCCAGGAGGTGGGACTGCTCGCCGAGGCGGATCAGCGTGAACCGCAGGAGCGGGGGCGCGGCCGGGTCGAACCGGTGCGACCGCTCCGCATCCAGGAGCCGCGCCGACTCGGCCCGCCGCTCGTCGGCAGCGAGGTGCCGGAGGTCGATTTCCTGCCAGGGCAACGCCACGGAACCAGGCACGACCTGGACCGGGCGTTCGACATCGTCGCACCAGAAGGCGGCGCGGAGATTCGGGTGGCGCCGCAGCAGTGCTGCCGCGGCATTGCGCAATGCCTCGGGATCCAACGACCCGGCCAGTTCCAGGGACAGCTGGACCACGTAGTCGTCGGAGTTGTGCTCGTCGTACAGCGCGTGGAAGAGCAACCCTTCCTGCAGCGGTGTGACCGGCAGGATCTGGGCTGCCCCGCGCTCGCCGGGCTGCGAGTACTCGGCCTGCACCCGGGCGATCTCGTCCGCGGTCAGGTCGACCAGGAGCGGTTGCGGTTCCGCTGCCGGGGGCACCGACGGATCCTGCGGCGCGGCTGCCCGAGCCAACGCGGCCACGGATTTGTGCTGGAACACGTCTTGCACGGTCATCGGTATCCCGGCCGCCTTGGCCCGGCTGACCAGTTGTACGGAGGAGATGCTGTCGCCGCCCAGGTCGAAGAAGTTGTCGTCCACCCCGACCGTTGCGACGTCGAGCACCTGGCCGAACAGCCCGCACAGTTCCGCTTCGAGCGGTGTCCGCGGGCCGCGCCCCGCGGCGGATTTCGCGAAGTCCGGTTTCGGCAGTGATTTCCGGTCCAGCTTTCCGCTCGCCGTCATCGGCAACCGGACCAACGCGACCACAGCGGCCGGGACCATGAACTCCGGCAGCTTCGCGCGGACGAAATCCCGAACCTGGCCGACGTCCGGCCCATCGCCCGAACTGGGCACGACGTACGCGACCAGCCGCCTGTCACCCGGCTTGTCCTCCCGCACCACCACCGCGGCTTCGGCGATCCCCACGTGCTCGATGAGCCTGTTCTCGATCTCGCCGAGTTCGATCCGAAAGCCCCGCACCTTCACCTGATCGTCTGCACGCCCCAGATACTCCAACTCGCCCTCGCGGTTCCACCGAACCAAGTCCCCCGTCCGGAACATCCGAGACCCGACCGGGCCGAACGGATCCGCCACGAACCGGCCAGCGGTCAACCCCGCACGACCCCCATACCCCCGCGCCAAGCCCACACCCGCGACGTACAACTCCCCCACCACACCCGGCGGCACCAGCCGCATGCGGCCATCCAGCACGTAGACCCGGGTGTTCGCGACCGGGCGGCCGACCCGGACCGGGCCGCCCCCGGCTTCCCAGAACAAGCTGTCCGCGCTGGCCTCGGAGGAGCCGTACAGGTTGAGCAGCAGCGAATCCGGCAGGACTTCCCTATGGCGCTCGACGAGAGCGCGGGGCAGGGCTTCACCGCTGGTCACCCAGCATCGGACGGACGCCAACGACCTGGAGTAGGCGTCGTCCAGCAGCACCCGCAGCAAGCTCGGCACCACCGTCACCCGCTCGACCTCGTGCTCCGCGATCAGGCGCACCAGGCCGCTGGGATCCCGCAGGACGTCGTCCCCGGCCAGCACGACCTTGCCCCCGTGCAACATCGTGCCGAGCAGTTCGGTGGCGCTGTCCAGGAAACTCAGCGAGCTCCGAGCGAGGACCGTTGACGACCGCCACTGCGGATACCGCTCGCTGAACCACTGCCAGCGGTTCGCAAGACCCGCGTGCAGGCCGACGACTCCCTTCGGCACGCCTGTCGAACCGGACGTGTAGATCACGTAGGCGGGGTGCAGCGGCAGCAGCGGCGCCAGCCGCTCGGAGTCCGCGACGTTCTCCATCGAATACCCCTGGCCCACCAGGTCGTCGACCAGCAGGCAAGTCGCGTCGGTCCTCGGCAGCGCGGCGCGCACCGCCGAGGACGTCACCACCACCGCAGGCCGGGCGTCGGCGAGCATGAACTCGATCCGACTGGCCGGATATGCCGGGTCGATCGGCAGGTAGGCGCCACCGGCCTTCAACACGGCGAGGACCGCGACCACCATCTCCACCGAGCGGGGTATGGCCAGCCCCACCACCTGTTCAGGTCCCACGCCCAGCTCGACCAGGTGCCGGGCGAGCTGGTTCGAGCGCGCATTCAGGTCCCGATAGGTCAACTCCGCACCTTCGAACACCAGCGCCACCGCGTCCGGCGTTCGCGCCACCTGCTGCTCGAACAGGTCCGGCAGCACCAGCGACGACGGCAGTGGGGTCGCCGCGTCGTTCCACGAGGTCAACAGTCGGCGCCGTTCGGCGGCATCCACCACGTCGAAGCTGCCGATGCTCCGATCGAGCTCGTCGACCGCGGTCTCCAGCTGCCTGCGGAACCGGGACAGCAGGGACTCCACAGTGGACCGGTCGAAGATGTCGGTGTTGTACTCGACCGTCAGCGCGAGACCCGTCCGGCTGCTTTCGAAGTGCACGCCTTCGTCGACGCTGATGAGCAAATCCACCCGGGCCGCGCCGACATTCACCGGCATCAGTCGACCGCGCGCGCCGGGGAGGCTCAACTCGGTGCGCGGCGCGTTCTGCTGCGTGAGCATCACCTGGAACAGCGGGTGGTGGGTCAAGGTCCTGGTCGGCTTGAGCACGTCGACGAGATGCTCGAAGGGGACGTCCTGGTTCTCGTACGCCGCCAGGTCGGTGTCGCGGACGCGGCGGACGAGTTCGCGGAAGGTGGGATCGCCGGAGGTGTCCACCCGGAGCACGAGGGTGTTGACGAAGAATCCGACGAGATCGTCCAACGCCTCGTCGGTACGGCCTGCGACGACGGAGCCGATCACCACGTCCTCGCCGACGTTGAGCCTGGTCAGCAGTGCGGCCAATCCGGCGTGCAGCACCATGAACAAGCTTGCGTCGCAGGCCCTCGCCACGTGGAGCAATCGGGCGTGGAGATCTGCTGACCATTCGACGACCAATGTCTCGCCACGGTGCGATGCAACCGTCGGATGCGGTCGGTCGGTGGGTAGTTGGAGTTGTTCCGGAGCGCCGGCCAATTCCCGCCGCCAATAACCGAGCTGCTGGGACACAAGGCTTTCCGGATCATCCTCATCCCCCAGAAGATCCCGCTGCCACAACGTGTA